>NZ_MTPV01000015.1:0-108369 GCF_002009585.1 Arthrobacter sp. SRS-W-1-2016
AAAGCAAGCTACGACGCCGGAGTCCTGACCCTGCGCATCCCGGTGGCGGAGAAAGCAAAGCCGCGCCGCATCGAAATCGAAACCGCCGGAAAACAGCGCCAGGAAATCAGCGCCTGACCATCGGCGCAGCCTCCCGGACCGGGAGCACCTCAGCAGCCCATCACACGCAGAGGGCGGTCGAGTTCACAGACCACGCCACAGCGCAGCCAGCGCAGGGATGACCAGGCCCCGAGGATGACTTCCGCAACGATGGTCCCCGGTTGAACGGACCGGGGACCATCCCCCCGCCCACCTGAACCAAGCACCTACGATGAGGAACAACGGCCCGAATCCCTACGACATCCTGCATATCGCCCCGACCGCCACGGCGCGTGAGGTGACCCGCGCCTACCGCACGCTCGTGCGCGGCCGGCACCCGGACACGCGGCCTGCCCGTGTGGCTCGTGATCCCGGTCCGGCGGAACCGGAATTGCAGGAGGAGCTCCAGGAGCTCCAGGACATCATGGCTGCCTATGCCATCCTCGGCAACCGGGAAAAGCGGGCGACCTACGACCGGGAACACCGGCAGCCAACTACGGACACGAAGCGGCAGCGGCCGGACGAAGCCTCCGTGTGGACCTCAGAGCAGCTACCACCCGCCGCCTCGCTGCTGATTGGACCGGTTATCCGGGAGCCGCCCGGCGGACGGTCCCCGGGATCGCCGGGCTGGCAATGTTTAAATCTCCCAAACGGTTACACGCTGATCCTGCGGATTGGGCGCTGAGCGCCCAAAGCCGCCCACGCTATCACTAGGAGCCTCCATGAGTACCTGAGCTCACTCGACAATCAATTGATGCACGCGTTCTACAAACGCTTCGAACAGCGCTGGGGCAAAGGAACAGCGCCAAGGAATTCACCTAAGGAACCCAGCACTGAATACCGTACCCGGACTGGCCGGAAGCTTCCTGCCATGGTCCGGGCCCTGATGGACAATACCCGGATGAGAAATCAATGACCCGGAGCGCACCATGACCCCTCCACAGATCAGCCAGTTCCTCGAGGATTGCATCATCAAAGATGACACGAACGATTCAGGACTCAACGCCGACGCGTTCTATGGGCTCTACGTCAGCTGGTGCTCCCTTAACCGCAAAGTCCCCCTCCCCGACCGCGCCTTCCGCACGGCCCTCCGGATCGCGGGCCTCCAGACGGAAAAGAACGGGAAAGGCAAGAAGGGCGTCTTCCAAGGCTTGCGTATGACGGGACCGGCAGCAGTGGACTACATCCTCAACAGCAGCGACTAGACCCGGACACCATGGCGCCCCACGGCATGGCAAGTAAGGCAGTACGGCGGACTGAACGCGCCCGCCGCAGCGGGGCCGGCCGGGCTGCGTTGAACGGTTCGCCGAACTACTGAGCGCCGTACCTGGGAAATGAAGCGCGCCAATGCCCGGTGTCACCCTGTGCCGGGCATTGGCGCAGCTACCGCCGAGAGCGTCTTCCAGGAAATCGCCCTCGTGCCGATCGTAAACCGCCGAAACGGCCCGGCGATTGAGTAACGGCTACTTGTTTCTACCGTGAAGGTCCCGGCTTGTACTCCGCCTGGTGTTCCACGCGGCCTCCGCAATAAGGTCTGGCATTCTTTTCAGTAAGTATACTTACAATATTGTGCTGCGCCCTGGGGCCGGACGGTCAAGGACCGTCCACCCGCGAATGCTTTACCCGGAATCTCCCCATGACCCGGGGCCGGAGCAGCCAAAGGAAGGTTGCCACTCATGAATGACCAACCGAAAAGCGCCAAAGACGTCGGGGTCCTGTTCGATGTGGACGGAACCCTCGTTGATTCCACCTATTTCCACACGATGGCGTGGTGGCTGGCCTTCCGGCAACAGGGGCTGGACGTGCCGATGGCATCAATCCACCGCCACATCGGCATGGGTGGAGACAAACTGCTTGAGCGGCTACTACCCGCGGACTCCGATCGGGATATCCGCGCTACGGTCGAGCGCGCTCACGGCTCGATATTTTCGACCTTTTGGCCCGCCATCCGCCCCTTCGAATCGGCAAGGACACTCCTGCAAGGGTGTGCGGAATCAGGGTTGGCCGTGGCGTTGGCTTCCTCGGCAAACGAGCGGGATCTTCAGGTGCTCCGAGGCATTCTCGACGCCGAACCCTGGATCGACTGTGCGACAAGTTCGGCCGACGCCGCCGAGAGCAAACCCTCCCCCGACATTCTTCTGGCCGCACTTGAGAAGCTGCATCTAAAGGCCGCAGATGTGGTATTCGTCGGCGATTCCGTCTGGGATGTCAAGGCTGCTGCCCGGCTCGGCATCGAAACGATCGGCCTCACATGCGGCGGAATCAGTGCGGCCGAGCTTTTTGAAGCGGGAGCGGTCGAAGTCTATTCGGGACCAAGAGCACTCCTCCATCGACTGGACGCCAGTTCCATTGGAAAACTTGCCCGCCGGAATGATGGTGCGGAATCCCGCGGAACCGCCCCAGGGGCACCTACGGACAACACGTCGGGATAGTCGCCGCAAAAGCATCCTCCATCCTCGGCCAGGAAATGCCCCCGCAGAGCGCGGCCAAGCCGTTCCCCGGCGCAGTTCGCGGACCTTTCCCGCCGGATTCATGGACAAGGGTTTCCGCTCGGAAGGTAAGCATGCTTACTATCTTAACTGCCAGTATTTCTGGTTCTTGATCCGCAGCCGACCTTCTTGGAAAGAGAGCGAAGATGACAGAGAACCAATGGGACGGGAATTACGCGCCGCCGCCGGCCACCGAGCGACCAGTGGATGCGCAAGTTCACCCGCCGCAGACCCAGAACAGCGGCATGCCGACGACGGAAACCATCAAGGACGAAGCAGGGAACGTCGCCGAGCAGGCCGGGGACTCTGCGATGAACGTCGTCGAAACCGCGAAATCCGAAGTTGCGAACGTTGCCTCTGAAGTGAATTCAAGCGCAAGGGATCTGCTGGAGCAGGCCAGGCTGGACCTCACGGACCAGGCCGGAAGGCAACAGCAAAAAGTCGCGGCAGGCCTTCGATCCATCTCGGAGGAACTGCATTCCATGGCCATCGCTTCGGAACAACCCGGCGTCGCAACGGATTTGGTGCGGCAAGCCGCCCAACGGTCTTCGTCCGTGGCGACCTGGCTGGAGGACCGGGATCCGGGCTCCCTCCTGGACGAAGTGAAGACCTTCGCGCGACAGCGTCCCGGCGCGTTCCTCCTCCTGGCCGCCGGAGCAGGCGTCCTGGCCGGCCGCCTGAGCCGCGGACTGAGTGCCGGCGCTGAGCGCTCTCCGCAAAGAACGGCCCCCGGGCGGGCCGCCGTCCAGCCGGACCGCAGCGAGGACCGGTCTTTCGTCCCCGGGCCAGGGATGACAGTGCCCCCTCCTCCGGTCCAGCTCCCTGGACCGGCGACGACGACCGCTGGATACCCGAACCCCGGCGCCGGCCCGGGGGATGGGACCGTTGCGCCCGCAGGCGATCCCGGAACCTTGCCTCAACCCGCGCCGGTCACCGAGCCGGAAGCCGATCCCTGGCCTGACGGCGGGATAGCCGAGGATCCCTTCATCCGTGACCGTTCGCATCGTCTTGGTTCTCCTGCTCCCCAGGCAGGAAACGACGCAGCCGACGGCGGGAGCGGGCCCGGCGTCGAGCCCACCAGCGGTGAGTCGCGATGACCGAGAACCACATCCCGCCGACGCCCGCGCAGGCCAAAGCGGAATCGACATCGCTGGGAGACCTTCTGGGCGAGGTCACGCGGGACATTTCCACGCTGATGCGCCAGGAAGTGGAGCTGGCCAAAGCTGAACTGAAGCAGTCCACGGCGCAGGCAGGCAAAGGTGCCGGAATGCTGGCAGGCGCCGGCGTTGCCGGACATTTTGTCCTCCTCTTCCTTTCCCTCGCGCTTTGGTACGCACTAGGCGAGCTGATGGGCCTGGGCTGGTCCGCCGTCGTCGTGGCTGTCCTCTGGGCGATCGTGGCCGCTGTACTGGCGTCGATAGGCCGCAAGGAACTCAAAGCCGTCAAAGGCATGCCCCAGACAGCCGCAACAGTCCAGGAAATCCCAGAAACACTCAAACCACGCGAGGAGCAACGATGAGTGAAAACCCGGATGCTATCCGTTCCGAGATAGAGGAAACCCGCCGGCGCCTCGGCACCAACGTTGACGCAGTGGCAGATAAAGTGACGCCATCTCACGTAGTCCGACGCCAAACCGAAAAAGTCAAAGACGCCGTCTTCGGCGTGAAGGAGAACGTCATGGGCGCTGCGGATGAGCTGGCAGATGGCGGGCGATCGGCTATCGACGACGCCGGTGCGGCCATAGGCGACGTGCCCCACCGTCTGGCAGGCAAGACCCAAGGCAGCCCGTTGGCTGCCGGGCTGATAGCCTTCGGCGCCGGGCTGCTGGTGGCTTCCCTGATCCCGGCAAGCGATAAGGAAAAGGAGGCAGCTGCGGCCCTGAAGGAAGCTGCCGAACCCCTGACCACCGAACTTTCCGCGGCGGCTCAGGACGTGGCCCGGGATCTCCAGGAGCCGGCCCAGGAAGCGCTGGACAACGTGAAGTCCGCGGCCACTGAGGCAGTCGAAAACGTCAAGGAAGAATCCCAGACCGCCGTTTCCGACGTAACGGACAGCACCACAGCGGCCAGGGGCAGGATCCGTCCGGCCTGATCCACACGGAGGCGTGCTGTCCGGCCACTGCGGTAGACAGGACAGTACGCCTCCAGCCCGCTCTGGAATGAGGGACATCCATGACGACGAACAGCCCCGCCGAAAGCAGCAAGGCCAAGGCAGCAACAGCCCCGGATGCCGATGATGCCAGAAAACCGGACAGGCCCACGGACATCGCCAAGCCAACCTGGACCTACATAACCAAGAGGACTTTCCGGGAGTTCGCCAAGGACCAGTGCCCGGACGCCGCCGCGGGGCTGACCTACTACGCGGTGCTTTCCCTTTTCCCTGCGTTGCTTGCGCTCGTCTCCCTTCTCGGTATTTTCGGGCAGGCAGGCAAGAGCACCTCGGCGCTCCTGGACCTTCTCCAAGGCATCGCCCCGGGATCCACCATCGACACCATCCGCCAGCCCATTGAAGAGCTCACGACCTCGACGTCGGCCGGCTTCGCCCTGGTACTCGGTCTCGTCGCTGCCCTGTGGTCGGCGTCCGGATATGTGGGAGCCTTCAGCAGGGCCATGAACCGCGTCTACGAAGTGGACGAAGGGCGCGGGTTCATCAAACTTCGCGCAACCATGCTCGGTGTCACTGTGTTTGCGGTGATGCTCGTGGCGCTGATCGCCGGCATGCTCGTGCTCAGCGGACCCGTGGCCGACGCCGTGGGGAGGGCAGTCAACCTTGGCGGAGACCTCCTGACGGTCTGGAGCTTCGCAAAATGGCCCGTCGTCGTCCTGCTGGTGGTCTTGATCATCGCGGTCTTGTACTACGTCACCCCTAACGTGAAGCAGCCGCGGTTCCGTTGGATGAGCATCGGCTCCTTCATCGCTTTGCTGGCATTCATCCTTGCATCGCTGGGCTTTGGCTTCTACGTGGCCAACTTCAGCAACTACAACAAGACCTACGGGGCAATAGGGGGTGTCATCGTGATGCTCCTGTGGTTATGGATATTGAACATGTCCCTCCTGTTCGGCGCAGAGTTCGACGCCGAAATGGAACGCGGGCGGGAACTGCAGGCAGGAATCGACGCCGAAGAAGCCATCCAGCTCCCACCCCGCGGAACGAAGCGCAGCGGGAAACTTGAGAAACGGGAAGAGGAAGATGTGGTCGACGGCGAACGGCTTAGCGCGCGACACAGCCGGAGCGCGGATTGACCCGCACCCGGACCCGGCAGCAATGATCCGGGTCCGGATCGACGGATGAGCACAAAACGCCAGGCTAAGGGACCAGTCCGCCGTTGGCGCCGGCTTTGAGGATGGCTCGGCGTCCGACCGGCGTCCAGCTCCTGACTGAAGGAGGAGCAGCTGGGCAACCTCACGTGGATCATCGTCATGCTGGTCCCGTCACTGAGCGGACGGGAACGGGTTCAATTCGATTCCGCTGGGTGGCTACCTTGGAACCCCAAACTGAAAGAGCCCCTCACCTACGTTTCCGCAGCTCAGGGGCTCTTTTCGGGTAGGGCTACTCGGACTTGAACCGAACCGGTGGGCGAATCGCCGTGGCTGGGTGGCCGTGCCAAGGTCGAATCGGTCACTTGGCCGCGGTCTCAGCCCATCGTCATGCCGCCTGGCCCCGTCGTCCCCATGAACCAGGAACACAGTCGGAACTTCCGCCGACGACCAAACCGCGGACACGACCGAGACACCGATGACCACGACGCCAGACCACAGAAGTGCGGCGGACACTGCCGACGAACAATGGCTGACCCCGAAAGACATCTGCACCCATTTGCAAATTCCTGAGCGGACGTTCTACCAGTGGCGGGTGAAGCACGTCGGCCCCCGTGCCTACCGAATCGTCCGCCATCTGCGGATCAGCCGGAGTGAATTCAATTCGTGGTTATCCTCGCGCATGGAAGATTAGGTGCCTTACCAGCGGCTTTTGTCGTTCTGATGCCCGATCATCGCTGGGCGGGTTCTCCGCGCAACCAGGGCGCTGCGCGCCGCTCGCAATTCAAAACTTCGTTCGCGCTCCGCTCATTTCCTCCCGAAGTTTTGGATTGTTCCCGGTCCCCCAAGTTGCGCTCCTGCCCCTTATGCCCAGCGGTAGGTCCTTTATCACAACGACGCAGAAATCTGACCGGGACGATGTAGCCCGTTCAAGGAAACCGCGTTGAACTATCCGGTGTTCCGCATAATTCCCGATGGTCCATAAGGCCCCGGTCTGGTGCCTGCAGGCCTTACCGGGGTTGCTTGAAGAGTCGTGCGAGCCCGGTTTCCGAATCCGAGAGGGCGAGCACGACGTCACCGGCATGCAGTGTGGTTTCGCCGCGGACTTGGATGAGCTGGCCGTCTCGTCGGATCATGCTGATCCACCCTGATTCGCCCAGGGCCATCTCCGCTATGGTCGAGCCATCCGCCGGGGATCCGGGCTCGACGACGTGGCGGTGCAGTCCGTGCGGTTCGTCGGTGAACCGCAGGCCAATGCCCCAGGGTTCCGGGTCGATGCGGCGCATCGGCACGTGCAGGAGTGCGGCGAGGTAGGGCACGAGTGTGCCTTGAACGATGACCGAGGTCAGGACGACGATGAAGATAATGGAGTAGATGCGTGACGCATCGGGCGGTCCGGCGCTGAGGATGAACATGCCCAGCAGGATCGGGACGGCTCCTTTGAGACCGGCGAGCAGGATGAAGGCGCGTTCGCCGCGGCGCAGCCGGATGGGTATTGTGAGCAATCCGACAAGGGCGGGGCGGATGATGAGGATAAGCAGGCCGGCAAGGGCCAGCCCGGTCCCCAGCTCGCCGGAGCGGAGGACCTCCAGGAGCGGGACGCTGAGCCCCAGAACTGTGAACGCGACGATTTCGGCCAGGCTGGCGATGCCGGCGCTGAAGCGTTCGATGTCGCGTTTGTGAGGGGCGCGTTGGTCGCCGATGATGATTCCAGCCAGAAACACTGCCAAGAACCCTGAACCGTGGAGCAAGGTCGTTGCGGCATAGATGAAGGCAACAGCCGCCATCGTTCCCACCGAGTGCAGGGCTTCGTTCGGCAGGGCAACCTTGCGCATCAGCGCCAATAAGCCATGTCCGGCCAAGAAACCGATCAGAGCACCGACGGCCATTTGGAGCATGAAGTCCGCTGTGCCGACGGCCACGGCGTCAAGCCCGCCACCTGTGGCGCCGAGCAGGCTGATCATCAAGGCGATGCCGACCGGGTCGTTCGCCCCCGATTCACCCTCCAAGATGGTGCCTGTCCGGCCGGTGATTTCCCGGCCGCCCAGGACGGAGAACACGACGGCGGGATCTGTCGGGGACAAGGCCGCACCGATGAGCAGGGCCGCGCCCCAGCCGAATCCAAAAAACGCATGAGCGACCAGTGCCAGGGCGGCTGCCGTTGCCGCGGTTCCGGCGATCCCGATCCACGCTATGGCCCCGGCTGATTGACGGAACCGGTGCCAGCCGATGTGCATGCCGCCATCGAAGAGGATGAATACCAAGGCAACGGTGACGATTCGTTCATCCACAGTCACCGGGATTTGTTCGAGCCCGGGTACAACATCGGAGGCCAGGGACGCGGCCAAGAGAAACAAGGCCGGCGCGGGTACACGGAGCCGGGCGCTGAGGCGATGGGTCAACACGGCGGCAAGCAGAGCGCCCGCGACCAAGAGCATGATGAGGGAAAACGGCTCGAGGTCGATCACGTGTTGAATGCTACGCCGCGAACGGGCACCGGGAACTGAAGCCGGTGTCAGAAGCCAGAGCTTGACCTGTCAAGAATCGCTGCCACGCTCCGTCGACCGAGGATCGGGACTTTCATCAGTCATATGGTGAGATCAGCCCAAGCCTTGCCGCCCGACGTCGAGGACAGCAGATCGCACTCGAGCTGCCCCGCTGGGCCGGCCATCACGGACGAACCCTCGCCTCCCCCCGCCCAGCAGTTCATGCGGGCGCTGGAGGGATTCGACGGTCTTTCGGCCGGGTCGCGTATTCTGTCCTTCGACGGCTAAGTGATGCTCGGTTCATGGCTTGCGTTTTGCCTTGTCGGTTAAGGTTCCGGCTTGTTTGAGTTGCCGATCACGGAACGTGCCGCGAGGCGGGCAGGTCCCCTCGCCGGCCTGACCGAGGCCCGACCTGGCCTGCCGCGATGAGGGCATCAGCCCTTCCCGTTTCCGTTGCCGGGTTTCGACGGGGCTGTCGGGGCCTGGGGCGCCGTCGGCTGCGGTGCCTGGCTCGGGGTCCCTCCAGTGGCCTGGTCGCTGCTGCGGGTCTGTGCCGCGGAGCCGCCGATGAGGCTCTGCGGCGGGGCGTCGAAGTCGCCGTGGTCGTAGAGACCGACGACCTGCTGCATGTACTGCGCCCACTGTGGTCCGGCGATGTAGGCCCCGTCGACCACGGGGTAGTATCTGCCGTTGACCGTGATGTCGCGTCCGAGCCGCGAGGGACCGCCGTTGAAGGGGTCTCCGAAGAAGGACGCCGTTGCCAGGCCTTTCGTGTAGCCAAGGACCCAGGTCTGGTTGTTGTACTGGTTGGTGCCGGTCTTGGCGGCGTCCGGGACGCCGAGCTTCTGCGGGATGAGCAGGCCGGAGCCCTTGGTGAGGACGTCCTGGAGGACATTGGTGGTGGCCTTGGCGACATCCGGTTTCAGGGCGTTCGGCTGGCACGCCGATGCCTGCCCGCCGATTCTCTTGCCCGAGGCGTCGTCGACTTCGGCGATCGAGATGGGTGCGCAGTACCTGCCGTCCGCGGCGAAGGTAGCGAAGGCGTTGGCCATCGTCAGGGGGGCGACGTTCTGGCTGCCCAGGATATTGCCCAGGGTCGAGAGGTCGATCTTCTTGTCGTTCCCGTCGCCCAGGTGCAGGCCGATGGCGTCGGCCGCCCGCTGGACGTCGCAGAAGTCGTTCAGGCCGGCCAGGGACGCGAACGTCGCGGTGTTGATTGAGTTGTAGATGCCCTGGCGGACTGTCATGGGCCGGTACCAGCCGGGTTCGTCGTTCTGCAGGTCCGTGGAGGGTGGAAGAGTGCTGTCGAACCAGCCATGGACGGCCCCGCATGTCGTCTTCCACGGGTAGTTGACGCCGTAGCGACGCCTTGACGCGTCGACAATCTGGTTCGTTGTTTTGCCTTCGCCGAGCCAGGCCGCGAGGGTCACCGGCTTCATGGTCGAGCCGGGCTGCATGCCGCCCACGCCGCCCAGGTCGTTGCCGTTGGCGTCCGCGCGGTCGACGTTGAAGTTGTAGGTCGAGACGAAGCTTGTGCCCTGGCCGGCGAGCGTGCGGGAGTTCTGTGCCATGGCGAGGACCTTGCCTGTGCCGGGCTGGACCGTCACGAGGGAGGCGCCCCATTTGTCCGGGTTCGTCCCGGTCGTGGCGTCGACCTGGGCCTGGGCGGGTCCTTGGAGGCGCGGGTCCAGGGTGGTCTTGATGGTCAGGCCGCCGCGCATGATCTTCTGGATCCGGTCCTCCTGTGTCGCGCCATAGGCCGGGTCGTTCTGGATCTGGTGGAGGACGTAATCGCAGAAGTACTGAGCCTGGACGGCGTAGGCGCAGCCCTGCTTGGGCGGGTTGACCTTGAGTTGGATCGGGGTGTTGACGGCGTCGTCGTGCTGCCGCTGGTTGATGTAGCCGTGCTGGAGCATCGCATCGAGCACCAGGTCCCGCCGCGTCTTGGACGCCACCGGGTGCTGGGTGGGGTCGAACAGCGAGGGTCCGTTGACCAGGCCGGCGAGCAGGGCCGCCTGGGGCACCGTAAGGTCCTTGGCGTCAACGGAGAAGAAGTACTGGCTGGCGGCCTGGATGCCGTAGGCGTTGGCGTTGAAGCCGACGATGTTGAGGTAGCCGGCGAGGATCTGGTCCTTCGTGAACTGCTTCTCGAGGCCGATGGCGAGCTTCATCTCCCGGAGCTTGTCGTTGATGGTCTTCTGGCCGTTGAGCACGACCTGGGCGTCCTTGCCCTGGGCGATGAGGTTCTCGTTGAGCACGTTGGTCACGTACTGCTGGGTCAATGTGGAGGCGCCCTGCCGGGCCCCGCCGCTGTTCGTCACGAGGGCGCGCAGGATGCCGGTCGGGTCGATGCCGCCGTGCTCGTAGAAGCGGTAATCCTCGATCGCGACGATGGCGTTCTTGATGTTCGGGGACATCTGCTCGAGGGGAACCTGGGTGCGGTTCTCGTTGAACAGCGTCGCGATCTGGGATCCGTCTGCTGCGAGTACCCTCGTCACCTGCCCGGCAGGTGCCACAGTCAGCTCACTGGGCAGCCCGTTGAAGAACTGGGCCGAGCCGCTCGCTGTGATCCCGGCCACCGCTGCGGCGGGGACCATCAGGCCGGCCACGAGCATCCCGCAGACGGCGCTCACGCCGAGGAAGACCAGGATCCGGCCGAGCGTTGTTCCCGTGTCCAGGAGCGGGTTCCTGCCGGAAGCCACGGCGGCCGGCGCACGGGTCCCGGCCGGATCGGACCCAGCACCGTGCGGAAGCACGCCTCGTCCACGGGGCCAAGGCCGAATTCGTATCCGATTGAACATATCTTCCTCAGGTTCTCTGGCGATGGGTCGTGTTGGTTCTCGAGCGTGGTGCCCCGGTCTGTTCAAGTGCCCGGGCAGTGGGCGTTGCCCGGGTGTCGGGCACGTGGGCGCGGCCGGCATGCCGGCACGGCATGTCAGCCGCCGGCCGTCAGCGGTTTAGCGGAGTCCGCGGGCACGGCCGTCGAGCGTCTGCGCCGGAACAGCAGGGCAAACGCGACGGCGCCCCCGAGGAAGATCAGAGCGGCAACCCAGGTGTTCACCCGAAGCCCGAGGATCAGGTTGGCATAGTCGGAGCGCATCAGTTCAAAAGCGAAGCGCCCCGCCGTGTACCCGGCGACATACAGGGAGAACACGCTTCCCGCCCCGAGGGTGAAACGCCGGTCCACATACAAAAGAAGAAGCCCGACGACGACGCACCACAGGGACTCGTAGAGGAACGTGGGCTGGAAATAGCCCAGGACCACCGGCGCGCCCGAGGGATCGGTCACCGCCGAGCCAGTTGCAGCATCCATCTGGTGAATCTGGAGTTTCCACGGCAGAGCGGTCGGATCCCCGTAGAGCTCGTTGTTGAACCAGTTACCCCACCGGCCCAGGGCCTGGGCAAAAACCACACCCGGCGCCACTGCGTCCAGGAACGCCACCAAAGACACCTTCGCCCTGCGGCAGCCGATCCATGCCCCCACGACGCCCAAGGCCACGGCGCCCCAGATCCCCAAGCCTCCGTCCCAGATAGCAAAGGCATTCCACGGATTCTTTCCCGGAAGGAAGTAGAGCTCGGGATCGGTGATGACGTGGTAGAGCCTGCCCCCGATGATCCCTGCGGGCACCGCCCAGAGGCAGATGTCCAGGACCTGCCCGGGCGCACCGCCGCGGGCGGTCCAACGCCGGGACGTCAGGCAGACGGCCAGCACGATCCCGGCCAGGATGCACAGCGCGTAGAAGTGGATGGTCAGGGGGCCTAGGTGAAAGGCGCTGACGGTCGGCGAGGGGAAGAAGGAATCAGAGGCAGTCATGGAGATTCGGGATCCTGTTCGGGAAGTTAGGGCAAAAACAGTGTTGCTCGGCAACCTTGAGGTCAGCCGGGTTCCGAATGGTCCTCCGGGGCCGGAAGAGCCTTGGGGCGGGCGCGCCGTCCCAGAAACGACAGTATGGCTGCCGCGGCACCGAGGACCGCGAAGAGCGCCACCGCGATCCGGAAACCGAGTCCGGGGACCGCCGGGGCTCCGGCACTGTTGCCCAGGGCGTTGGCGAGGGAGTACGCGACGGCGCCCAGGGCGACGCCCAGGGAGGTTCCGACGCCCCGGGTCATGTTCAAGACGCCGCTGACCATGCCGGCCTGGTGGTCGTGTCCGGCCGCTGCCACGGAGGCGTTGTTGGCTGGGGTGAACAGGCCCAGGCCCATGCCCATGGCCGCGAGGGCGGCTGCCGTGACCCACAGATCATGGGAGGAGAAAACGAGCGCGGCCAGCGCGGCTGCGGCCAGTCCCATGCCTGCGGACGCCGGCAACCGGGCGCCGAACCGGTCCGCCAGCAGACCCGCAACCGGTGCAACGAGTCCCAATGTGACCGGGAGGACCGTCAGCAGCAGTCCGGCCTGGGCCGGGGGAAGGAAATACTCCGATTCCAGATGCAGCGGTGTGACGAACAGGACCCCGAACAGCACGAGATAGCCCAGCAGACCGGTCGCGACGCCCCGGCTGAATGTCCCGGACCTGAACAGCGACAGGTCTACCAAGGGGTGTCTTGCCCGGCGTTCCCGCAGGGCAAAGAGAACGAAAAGAACCAGCGATGCGCCCAGCAGTCCGAGAACAACGGAGTTGCCGAAACCGAGCCTGGCCGCCTCCGACAAAGCCAGGAGCAGCGCCCCGACGGCCGGCATCAGGGCAACCAGCCCCAGCCAGTCCAGCCGGGCACGGGGGGCCTTGACGTGGGTGCGCGGGAGCAGGAACCAGCCCAACAGCAACCCGATAATCCCTGCGGGGATGTTGACGAAGAACACCCACCGCCACCCACCCAGGCCGATCAGGAGGCCGCCGACCGAAGGGCCCATGGCCAGGCCGATGGCCTGCGCGGCACCCTGGAGGCCGATGGCCTTACCAAGCTTCCCGGCAGGCATGCTCGTCCGGATCAGGGCAACACTGTTGGCCTGCAACATGGCCGCGCCGACCGCCTGGACAGCCCTGGCCACCAGGAGCCAGGTGATGTCGGGGGCAAGCGCGCACCCCAGGGAAGCGAGGGTAAACAGGGCGAACCCATAGGTGTAGAGCAGCTTCCGCCCCACCATGTCCGCCAGCCGGCCGACCGCCGAGATGCTGCCCACCAGCACCAGAAGGTAAATCAGCGCCACCCACTCCACCTGGGCGAGGGTGGCGTTCATGTCAGTCCTGATGGCCGGCACCGCCAGTGTCACGATGCTGGCATCCAGCTGGCCCATGAACGCGCCGATACACACCGTTGCCACGACCAGCCACGGCGCACCGGGTCGTCGCCGGATCCAGTCAGGCCTGGCCGGTTCCCGCCACAGCTTCCCCCAGCCGGTGGGCGGAGCGGCGGAGAAAGGGGCTGCGCCTGAAGAAAGTTGTTCGGTCACAGAACTATTCTATAGGGGGAATACCGGGTTAGGCTAATGGCATGAACACCGTCAATGCATCCGACCCGGCCACCGACCCGGCGGTCCGTGACTATGCCGGCGCCGGTGCCTGGTCGCTGACCGGGGTGATCACGCGTCTGCGGCGGGTCCTGCGCTCCAGCGTGCGGCAGGAGTTCCCCTGGGAATCCCTGCCCATGGCTCAGGTGGAGGTCATGCAACGCCTTGCCGATGAGCCCGGCATGGGGGTCAGTGACCTCGCCGACCGCCAACGGCTGGCGACCAACACCGTCAGCAGCCTGGTCCAGCAAATGGTGACCGCAGGATTCGTGGAACGCACCCCCCGTCCGGGGGACCGCAGGGCCGTGAACCTGATCCTGACGCAGACCGGCACGGAGATACTGGCAGCATGGCAGGCCGCCAACGACCGAAGGCTCGGCCAAGCCTTGGAACGGCTCCCGGAGGCCTACCAGAACGTCATAGAAAACGCCGTCCCTGCCCTGGCCGCCCTCGCGGCGCTGCTGGAAGCCGAGGACCAGACCCGGAACCGGGACCAGGCACGGCAAAGCGGGACACGGCCGTGACGGGCACGCCCCGGCCGCCACGCACCGACAGGTATTGGCCGGTTCTCCTGCTCGACATCACAGCGGTCACCGTTCTTGTCGTCCTCGCCCTGGCACTGCCCGCCGGTCCCTGGTGGTGGATCCTCGCCGCCCTCTGGACCGCCGTCGCCGTACTGCGGGCCCTCAACCAACACCAAAGCCTCGCGCGGGAACACCCCTAGAAACGCGATTATCCGCGGCACAGCACCGTAGGCCGACTCGGCGATAAGACGACTATTTTCCGGGAAAGGTGGATCCGGTCGCGCCGGGACCTGAGAGGATACGCAGGACCGAGGTCTGGTCCAGCCAGCCCCGGAGGATGCCGTCGTCATCAGTTACCGGGGTTCCTGCGCTGGCCGACGAGTCCAGCAGGGTGTCGAGAACGGATTCAAGGCTCGCGCCGGGCAGGACGGTAGCGGGCATTTCGGCGATGTCCGAAAGGAGGATCTGCTCCGCGTCCTCGTCGTTGTTGAGGACTTCGGAGAGGGAGTGCACGGTCACTATTCCCTTCAATAATCCTTCCCGGTCCGTGACCGGCAAGGCCAGGTGTCCCCCGTCGAGCAGCCTTCGTGCTCCTTCAGTGACGGCCATGTCCGAAGGCAGCGGCTGCAGCCGGGTGTCCATGATGGCTCCTACGTTCATGCTGCGCAGCAGCTCGGTGCCGGGGTGCCGTTCGAGGTCGATCCCGCGGCGGCGCAGCTTGAGGGTGTAGATGGTGTCCCTGGACAGGGCCCTGGACACTCCGGAGGCGACCACGATGGCCAGCATCAGGGGCAGGATGATGGAATATTCGCCGGTCAGTTCGAACATGATGAGCACCGCCGTGATCGGTGCCCGGGCGGCGCCGGCGAACACGGCACCCATGCCGACCAGGGCGAAGGCTCCCACCTGTCCGTGCAGGGCCGGATCCAGGAAACCGGCAACCTCGCCGAACGCGGCGCCAAGCATGGCTCCGATGAACAACGACGGGGCGAACACGCCCCCGGAGCCGCCGATACCGATGGTCAGGCTGGTAGCGACGATCTTGCCCACGAGCAGGAGCAGCAGAAAACCGACCGCGTAGCTGCCTGCTACCCCGGCCTGGAGAACCGGGTAGCCCACCCCGTACATCTGCGGCAGCACCAGCAACAGCGACCCCAGCAGCAAACCGCCCACGACCGGGCGCAGCCACTCCGGGCCGCGCCAGGCCCAGTCGCACAGGTCCTCGATCTTGTACAGGATCCGGGTGAAGCCGATGCCGGTAACGGCCGCCAGCAGGCCCAGCAGGATGAAGAGCGGATACTCGACCCCCGAGGAGACGCTGAAGGCAGGCAATTGGAGGAACGCCTGGTTCCCCAGGAAGGTCCGGCCGATGATCGATGCGGTGACCGAGGCCAGGACCACGGCGCCGAACGCGCCGGCGGCAAAATCGGCCAGCAGCAGCTCCAGGGCGAAGAACACCCCAGCGATGGGGGCGTTGAACGTGGCCGCGATCCCGCCGGCGGCTCCGCAGGCCACCAGGGTCCGGACCCTGGATTCGGGCAGCCTGAGAGTCTGGGCAGGCCAGGACCCCAGGGCCGAACCGATCTGCACGATCGGCCCCTCCCTGCCCACGGATCCTCCGGAACCGATGCAGATCGCCGAAGCCAGCGCCTTGACGACGGCGACCCTGCCCTTGATGCGGCCCCCGTGCTGGCTGACCGCATACATGACCTCCGGGACGCCGTGGCCCCGGGCCTCCGGGGCGAAGCGCTTCACCAGCGGCCCGTACAACAGGCCCCCGGCCGCCGGGGCCAGGACGACGAAGGCGCCTCCCAGCCACGGAACCCACGGATGGGCACTGCCACCCGGAGCGGCCGAGTAGTCGGTGGTGCCGCTGAAGAACAGAGTCGCCGCGGTGATCAGCCAGCGGAACCCGACAGCCGCGAACCCGGCACCGGCACCCACCACGACAGCCATGGCCACCAGCTGGTAGGAGGAGCCCGCCAATGTCCTCCGGAACACAGCCGCCCGGCCGGGCAGGAACCAGCGATTGGAATGAGCGGGCTGCGCGGTCAAAGGAAACTCCGATTCATTACGTGACACAACATATGTACTATGACAAGTATGAAGAATACCACCACCGCCGTCGGACCATCCGGTGATGCACGGACCGGGCATTCGAACGATGCCGCCCTTGAGAGCACGTTGACAGCCTCCCGGGCGCTGCTGGGGGTGATCGCCCGGTCCCTGGCGCCGGTGATGGACACAGTAACGTTGCCCCAGTTCCGGGTCCTGGTGATCCTGTCGAACTTCGGTCCGCTGCGCATGGGTGAACTGGCCCAGCATGTAGGTGCGAAGCAGTCAAGCTTCAGCCGTTTCGCCGACAGGATGGTCGCCGGCGGTCTGATCGCCCGCGCGGCCAGCCCCGACAGCCGCCGCGAGGTGATCATTTCCCTGACCGAGAAAGGCGAAAGGGTCTACGCCGAAGTCACGGATGCGCGCCGGCGCGAGATCTCCTTGGTCCTTCAGGATCTCTCCGGGCCGGACCTGGACGCGGTCCGTGCAGGTTTTGAGGTTTTCGCCCGTGCCGCCGGGGAGCCCTCCGCGGACGAGACCCTCATCCTGGGGATCTAGGCGTGGCGCTGCCGGCCGCCATGCCGGACCCCGGTGCCGGGGATCCGGGAACAGCGATGACCGGGCCTATGTGGATGCCGGACCAGCCGCCCACGCTGGAACGCGTGCTGGCCTGGCACCCCCAGCCCGTCCCCTTTCTGCCGTTGTTCATCCTGGTCCTGCTGGTGCTCTACGGCTGCTGTGTCCTCGTTCTCCGCCGCCGGGGTGTCCGCTGGCCGCCTGCGCGGATCATCTGGTGGCTTCTGGGGACGGCGACCGTACTGCTCGTCACCGCCACCGGGATCGAGGGCTACGGGATGGAGCTCTTCAGTATCCATATGGTCCAGCACATGGTCCTGAATATGCTCGCCCCTGTCTTCCTGGTGCTCGGGGCCCCGGTGACCCTGCTGCTCAGGGCCTTGCCGGCAGGGCCGGGGCGGCGCGGCCGTGTCCGCAGGATCGTTCTGCGGGTCCTGCACAGCCGGGCCGCCGCCGTCCTGATGCATCCGGCCGTGACGTTCGCCCTGTTCATCACGAGCCTGTACGGGCTGTATTTCACACCCGTCTTCGACTACCTGATGGGCACCTGGTGGGGGCACAGCCTGATGCTCGTCCACTTCCTTCTCATCGGATTCATTTACTTCTGGGGGATCATCGGCGCCGACCCCTCCCCGCGGAAATCCCGGGGCGGGCTGCGCGCCAAGGCCGGCCCGGTACTGCCCGTGCTCGAACTGGCCGCTACCGCACCCTTCCACGCCTTTTTCGGGGTTGTGGTCATGATGTCCACGACCCTGCTGGTGAAGTTCTACGCGATGCCGATGCCCGGCTGGCACGTGTCTCCGCTGGCTGACCAGGCCGCCGGCGGCGGCATCGCCTGGGGATTCACCGAACTTCCCACCCTCCTTGTCCTCGGGGTGCTCGTGGTGAAATGGCAAAAATCGGACCAACGCACCACCGGGGTCGCAGAGAGACGTGCGTCCCGTGAAGGCGACACCGAACTTGCCGACTACAACGCCTACCTCCTCTCACTGGAGACCCGCAACGGGGGCCGGCGCTGACATGACTCCTTCCGGCACCGGCGCAGGAGCGGTCCTGTACGCATTCACGCTCGGGCTCGTCGCGGCCGTGAACCCCTGCGGTTTTCCCATGCTTCCCGCCTACCTCGTCCTGTTTTCCGCCAACCGTCCCGGCCGCCTGGGATCCGGGACGGCCCGGGCCCTGCTCACCGGAGCCAGTGTCAGCGCCGGATTCGTGGCGGTCTTCGGCGTGCTCGGGCTCCTCTTCGAAGCCGGGGCTCGGCTCGCGACAGGCTGGCTGCCTCCGATCATGGCCGCAGTGGGCCTGCTGATGGCCGTCGCCGGAGTGTCCACCCTGTTCGGCCACCCACCGGTCCTGCGCCTTCCCGCCCCGCGGATGCGCGCCGGAAGGTCGATTCTGGCCATGGCCCTTTACGGGGTGGCATACGCGACCGGGTCCCTGAGCTGCTCGCTGCCGCTGTTCCTGGCCGCGGTCGCCGGGTCATTCACCGGCCAGGGCTTCTTCGGCGGACTCCGGAGCTACCTTGCCTACGCGCTAGGCATGGCCTTGTTCGTCACCGCCGCCGCCGTCGTCGCGATGGCCCTTGGCGCCGCCGCAGTGCGGCGCATCGTGGCCGCCGGACGCTGGCTTGGGCTGATCTCGGGAATCACTTTGACCCTCTCGGGCGCCTATCTGGCCTATTACTGGCTGACCGACCTAGTAGACCCGGTGGGGGCCTCGACCGTCACGGCTTCCGTTCAAGGAGCTTCCGGCTGGCTTGCCTCCCTCATCGGCGCGGCACCGGCCCTGTCCGCGCTGGTGCTGGGCGTCCTCGTGCTCGGCCCGATCGCCTTGATCATCCGCCGGCTCCTCACCGAGCCGCACCATCAACCAGCGCCGCAGCATCCACCTGCAGCACCAACGACCGCGTCCGAACAGGAGAAAGGGAACACCGGCCCATGAGAACCGCCCCGCCATCCACCGATCCAGCCACGAACAGGCGCCGGCTGATCGCAGCCGCTATCTGGGCCATTGCCGGCCTCGCCATCGCCGCGTCCGTTGCCGGAATCTTCCTGGTGGCCCCGTCCAAGCCAGGCACGACGGCGGCCACCCCGGCCTCCGTGACGGTCGAACCGGGCATCGCCGCCGCCACGGCCCAACTCCTGCAGCTGGACGTTCTGCACGCCCCGCTGGATAACGCCCCGGATTTCACCCTCACCGGCCAGGACGGCAAGCCGGTCAGCCTATCCCACTACCGTGGAAAGTCCGTCGTGCTCTCCTTCAACGACGACCAATGCCAGGACCTGTGCACTCTCCTGGCCCAGGACGTCACCGAGGCCAACCGCGACTTGGGCGCTGCCGCGGCCGACGTCGTCTTCCTCTCCGTGAACGCCAACACTGCGCATCCGGCGGTCGGGGACGTCAAGGCCTGGACCGAGGACCATGGACTCGCCTCCGAGCCCAACTGGGTCTTCGGCACCGGAACTCCCGATCAACTCACGGCCGTGGCCGCGAAATACCACGTACCGATAGGCGTCGACCCGCAGACCCGCGACGTTGTCCACGGATCCGAACTGTTCTTCATCAATCCCGCAGGCAAGGAAGCGGCGATCGGGCAATTCGGCACCGAATCCGCGAACACGGCCCTCTTCGCCCACGGCATGGCCCAAATGGCCGTGGACCTCGTTCCAGGACGTCCCGGTGCCACGGTCGGCGGGCCTGCCTCCTCCAGTGCCGCCGCGGCGAAACCCGCCGAACTGGGGCAAGCCGCCCCCGGCTTCACCCTGCCGGGGCTGGGCAAGACAGGAACCCGGACCTCCCTTGACGGAACGAAAGGCAAATACACGGTCGTCAATTTCTGGGCCAGCACCTGCACCGCCTGCACGCAGGAAATGCCCGATCTCCAACAAGCCCACCAGGACCTGGGATCCTCCACAGCATTCCTGGGCATCGACGTCGCAGACCCAGCCGGCCAGGCAACGGACCTGGCCGCACGCAGCGGCACCACCTACCCGCTGCTGGTCGACACCAACGGAACCACCGCCGGGGCCTACCAAATATCAGGCCTGCCGTTCACCGCCATCATCGCCCCGGACGGAACACTGCTCGTCCGCCACCCCGGAACGTTCACCGCCGAACAGCTCGAATACGTCCTGCACACCCTGGAAAACAACCCACAATAACGACAGGCCCGGCACAGGCATGGATCGCTCCATAAGCGGCAGCAGCCGCCATGGCGATGCGGTTCCGATAAGGCCACACCTGGTCCGGCAGACCACACCGGTGAGTCCCTAAACCACCGGTGTGGTCTGCCGGACAACCCGTCTCCGGACCCTGTCGGCATGCGCCCTCGCCTCCATCCACGACTCGGGCATCGTGAACCCGGGCTGCATGGCCCCGGCGCCATACTTGGTCCTCGATGTAACAACCCTGCGGGTCGCTCCTGGGGTGGTGACTCTGAGCCTGCTGATTCTGTTCTGCTTTTCCTCGAGCCGCACCCGATCGCCCTACAACGGCTGGTGGTGCGTTGCCTTGCTGCTTTTCCTTCTGGGGAACATCGCGTTCCTTTCAAGGGAACGGAACAGCAGATCTGGAACGACGAGACGGCGCGCCTCCCGGCCGCCTCCACCACAGGCCGCCAGCGCCGCTCGAATTCCGCCAGGGCCGGGCCGAGCCGCCTGCGCGAGGCCACCGGTCCCAGGATGTCCCGCAGCAGCGCGGCACCGGCGATAGCGAGCGAGCCGCCTTGGCCAGCCAGAAGCGACACGGCTCCACAGGCGTCGCCCACGAGAACAGTCCGCCCGTCAGGGGGACCTTGGCCCTGTTGGAGTGGCCGGCCCGGTCGTACACTAAGAGCGCCTGCAGGTAACCATCAGATGACGCCGGGTTGTTCAGGACATGAGAATGTCCGAGCCTTCTCTTAGCGAGATCGCGAAGGTACCTGCAGGTTCTGCGCGTAAGACTGTAGGGCGGTCCCGGAGCGACATTAGCCGCGGGGCTCAAGCGACCGTTCATAAAGGACGCCGACACTGGGAAATTTGGCTCTTGCGTCACCAGAAAATCAGGCGTAACACTGTTAGTACGTTCTTCGAAAGAAGAGCGGGAACGGACAACAGGGGAACCCTGGAACACACAGTGGATCTGATCCACCTTGGCCTGCCGGTGACGAGGCAGGAAGCACCAGGACTCCGCAAGTTCGGGAGATGATGTTCGTCATAACAGAATCAAAACAGTCGAAGCCCCTTCAGCATTGCTGGTGGGGCTTCCCCTAGTACTACCGTTCAACGTCCAACTCCTGAGCCCCCGCAAGCCGACATTCGCCGCCCCACATCAGGGACTTGCCCGGCCGGAGTCGAATGCCAAACATGGATGTCCGTGGCCGCCCTGGCGCCATCGGTGTCTTGGTAATCAAGGGTTTTCCGGTCCTGACCGTCCTGGTCAGCTTCCGCCGCGGCGAAACCTACCGCCTGGCGAATTACTCTGACCCGTCAACCCCAACAATGGCTCATCGTCGGGGCCTTTCGCCCCTACAGCACGGATGGGTCACGGCAGATACTGGGCATGGGCCTCTTTTCGGACCTAATGCCGGAGCCGGTTCCACGGTCACAATGAAAGGACACCACGATGGCACGATGCGACGTTTGCGGAAACGACGATCCGAGGACTTTCACGGTCACCAGGGCTGACCAAAAGGGCACGTTCGACAGCTTCGAATGTGCCATCCAGATGATGGCACCGGCGTGTGAACATTGTGGCTGCCGGTTGTTGGGACACGGCGTCGAGACCGACGAAGGAATCTATTGCTGCGAGCATTGCGCGCGTGAAGCGGGAGCACAGCATCGGGAAAGGTCCCATGCCAATACTGACCTCGTTGCTCCGGCCGGCCCGCCGTCTGAAAGCCGGCAGGAATGACAGAAAACATCACCGTCTGCCCGCACTGCGCAAAGTCAAACAGGGTTCCATCCAGCGCCAGCGGCCTGCCGCGATGCGGGCACTGCCATCAGCTGTTGCCTTGGATCGTTGCCGCCAGCGACGGCGACTTCGCCGAAGTCGCCGAGGGGGCAACTCTTCCGGTACTTGTCGACTTCTGGGCTGTGTGGTGCGGCCCGTGCCGGACAGTCAGCCCGGTGCTCGATCAATTGGCGCGGGAACGGGCCGGAAGGGTGAAACTCGTCAAAGTCGACGTGGACAACTCCCCCCATCTTGCTTGGCGTTTCGGCATTCAGGCGGTGCCCACGCTCATGATCCTGATCGGCGGAAAGGTCCTCGCACGCCGTGCCGGGGCCGCACCGGCAGCAGCCCTGCGCTCATGGATTAATGGCGTTCTTCCCCAAAATCACATAGTCAGCAAGAGTGGCTGAGTCTGCAGGACCGTGTCCGCGATCTGGAAACGGCCCAAACCTCAGCGACGTACTTCCAGACGCCCATTACAGCGGCGTCCGGCAGGCTCGATCAACCCGTCCCGGGCCATAGCCGGGCATCAAAACCATCCGGGCAGGGGTTCCTCGCACGGCAGGGGATCGAGCTCGGCAAGATGGCCGCCGTCCGGGCTGCACCCCTTGAACGGGCCGTCAACCGAGAGCAGCACCGACATGTGATGGTCCGCGTGGTCGCGCCACCACACGCTCATGCCTGTGGTTTCGTCGAGGCGCAAGAATTCCCACGCACGCCACAATGCGTCCAAACGACTGATTGCTTCGGCATGCTTCCACCATTGCGGGCACCAAATCACACCGCCGCCGACAATGAACTTCCTGCGATAGGTTGTGGCCAGATTGTCGCTGACAAACTCGGCAACATTTGAATAAAACATGGGCTATTCTCCCATCAACGACACCCCATTCCTAAGCACCGACCACACCGTGATCCTGATACATCTCGGGATCGGAAAGAAGATACGAGAACCGATGGCAGCCATTCGAGATCCTCAGAACCTGGCCGCCGGAAGGAAGCAATAAGAGATTCGCAGGCAAGGCAGTGGATCCTCGGTACGGGCCAGAAGAAGCAGCAGGGACGTGCCACCCGTGGTCGAGCACCCCTTAGCCGGTTGCGTACTTGGTCTGTTGACGTTCACCACGGCCATCCGTCAGGCTGTGCTGCGTGCTCGAAGCGGATCTTTTGGATCCCCGCTCGTTTGTCATCTGTGCCGCGCTTCGTGATCTCGTTTCCAATCACTTCGCGCTGGGCCGCGATCGCGTCTGTCGCGCGCTTTTCAACTCGGCTTCAGTCTCGTCAAGCTCCATATCTTCCCCGCTCAGGTCAGTCACATCAATCTCATAGCCCACAAAAATTCCGAACGTATTGTGCTTCTTGATGGCGTCGTCCCCGCCGTCGGCCGACGGCAGCAAGATCACTGCCAGGGCTAAGAGTCTTTCCTCGTCCAACTCCTCAGTTAGAACTGCCCCTCGAGCAGTGAGAAGAGAATGACCTCGCCACCTCGCCGGACTTCTCTTCTGGGGTGCGGAACTGCGACTGAACCCTGGTTGCACCTGACGTCCAGCTGGGGTGCGGGCTCTGAGGACCTTCCGCCCCGTCAATTCAGGTGACTGATGCCTCCCCCGTGTTTTGGCCATGTCCACAAGTTGGTTGGCCGTTGGGCGGCTCCGCTGACGCCGGGCAGCGGCCCACGCGCTACATCCCTCCTGCCGCGTGTGAAGAGGAGAGCCGGCATGCCGATTCTCTGCGCCAAGGAACGGATCGAGTGTGCCGCGCATCAACACCCAAGGAAGATCAAATGGGCTAGCATGTTGGTTATTCACCAAACTCACCATACTCACCAAATTAACCAAATTCACCCCGATTCACTTGTTTCTTGGAGGAAGTAGCGTGCCCACGACGGAGAACCCGTTTCGACCCACGGCCGGCGCCACACCACCCGAAGTCATCGGCCGTTCCGGGCTTCTGGACGAATTCGAGTACGGGTTGGAACTTGGCTCGGGCGCGCCAGGCTTGCTGTCCATCTTCACCGGCGCCCGAGGCATCGGCAAGACCGTCATGCTCGGCGCAGCCCACGACGTTGCCCGCGAACACGGGTGGGCCGTCATCGCCGAGACTGCCACCATTGCGTTCATGGGCCGCATTGGGGAGAAAATGCGTAGGTTGACTCAGGAACTGGCCGACCAGCCCGAATCGCGCCGCCGCATCACAGGATTATCGATCGCCGGCTTCAGCATCACCTCGCAGCTGACACCCGAACGCCAGGTCGACTGGCGGGAACTGGGAGAAGCTCTGCTGGCGCTCCTGAACGAACATGGCACGGGCCTGCTGATCACGGTGGATGAGATTCACGCAGCTGACCGCGCCGAGCTTGCCCAACTTGCTGCCAACGTTCAGCACTTCATCCAGGATCGGCTGCCCATCGCGTTGATCTTCGCGGGATTGCCCTCAGCGGTATCAGACCTGCTGAACGAAGGTGTAGCGACATTCCTTCGAAGGGCCGACAAAATCGACTTGCATGCCCCGGCCGTGCGCGACGTCGAGAAGTCCTACACCGGCACGTTCGCCGCCGCTGGCACCAGTATCCCGCCGGAACAGATCCAGAAGGCAGCAGCTGCCACGGGCGGCTACCCCTTCCTGATCCAACTCATCGGCTACTTCCTCTGGCGTGAAGCTGAGAAGGAAAACGGCCCGCTCTCCCCCGACGCAGTCGACAGAGCGATCGCCGCCGGCATCCGGCGCAACGAACGCGTTGTCATCGAAGCAGCCCTCGCAACCGCCTCAGCCAAGGACCGCGAATTCCTCCATGCAATGTCCACCGATGACGGGCCGTCGACGACCGCGGACATCATTCACCGAACCGGGTCCCGACCAACCCTGGTTGCGAAATACAGGAACCGCCTCATCGATGCAGGACTCATCGAATCAACCGGGCACGGAAAGGTTGACTACGCCATTCCTGGGCTGCGGGAGTACCTCCGCAAGAACCCCGGCTCCTGAGTCCGTAAGGATACTCCCGTGGTCAAAAGCGCTCTGGACTACCGAGATGGCGGAGGGCAAAGTGCCAAGCACCCACGAAGGACGGTATTTCGCCAGCGACCGGCTCCCGGAACGGGCGAAGCCCCGGTCAAATAGCGGTTGACCGAAGCTCCACGAAGATCTTCCCCGGGCCGCCTTGAGGTTTGCTGGGAAAGCTGAGCGTGCCCCCAAGCACAACCACACGCAGGCCTTAAAGGGGACTGTCTTATCCCTCGCACTCGATGCAGTATGCGTGTCCGTCGCTTTCACGAGCGAGTTGGGACCGGTGCCGAACCAGGAAACAGGAGTAGCAGGTGAACTCGTCTTCCGCTTGAGGAACTACTTGGACGACCAGCTCTTCGGAGATAAATTCTCCGCCTGGCGTGAGGCCCTCATCGAGGGCATCAGCTTCGTCGAGTTCGTTGACGACGCTGCGGGCATCCGGGGCGGCGGCGGACTGCAGAGCCTCCAGGGAGCGGTCTTGGGATTCCTTGACGTCGGAACGGACTTCGTCATAGTCGGTTGCCACTTGTTGGTTCTCATTCCTTACGGTCGTTGAAACTCGTCACTCTGACGACACTGAAACGTTCACCACGATGCACTCGTTCCCTCGGTCGAAGATCGGCTTGGCACCATCGACCGGCCCGCTCCACTGCACTATCGGTTCAAAGCCCGCTCCAGCTTGCTGCGCCTTCGGCGCGGGCCAGTACAAGGATGCCGTTGACGGCGCCCTTGTGTCCGAGCGCGCAGACCAGGACCGGGCCCAGCTTCTCGGCGACCGCGAGGTCCTCGTCCTCGTCCGTGAAATCCACTCGAGCGAAAACATGACGAGGAAGCACTACGTCCAGAAGACACATGAGGCGCCGGATAACACCTCGCTGATCGAGGCGTTCGGCAACTAAAAACGGTTCCGGTGGGTTTCCGGTGGATCGCCACCTCAGAACGCAAAAACGAGAGTGCCCCTTCCCCACGTTTCCGCAGGTCAGGGGCTCTTTTCGGTAGGGCTACTCGGACTTGAACCGAGGACCTTAGGATTATGAGTCCCGCGCTCTAACCAGCTGAGCTATAGCCCCGAGTCGGCCAGGGGCCGCCTTGTCAGCGTCCTCCCGGCCAAAACACTCTAGCAAAACTATTCGGCTCCCGACGCCAAGCTGGGGTCAAGCCGATCCGCGTGGCTAGATGACCTTGTCCTCGTAGCCCGCTCCGCGGTAGAGGTCCTCGAACGTCTGTAGAGTGCCTTGGATGCTGTGCGGTTCCACCATGGCGCGGCTCGCCTTGCCCATGGCTTCGAGTTCGCCGGCCGGCAAACGGAAAAGCTCTGTGATCCTGGCTGCCAACTCGTTGCTGTCCCCTGGCGTGAACAGGTGTCCGTTTTCGCCGTCGCGCACAAGGTGCGGCAGGGCCATCGCATCGGCGAGAAGAACCGGCGTCGACGCCGACATCGCCTCGAGCGTCACGAGGGACTGCAGTTCGGCGGTTCCGGGCATGCAGAACAGATCAGCGCGAAGGTATGCCTTCCTGAGTTCCTCATCGCTTGCGAGCCCCAGGAACTTGACCCGATCGCTCATGCCCAGGCGCTTGGCTTGGGCCTCCAATGCGGGACGGACTTCGCCGCCGCCGACGATCTCAAGATGCACATTGAGTTCGGCGGGTGTTTTGGCGACCGCGTCGATCAGGACGTCCACATGCTTTTCCTCGGCAAGGCGGCCGACGAAGAGAACGGTGGGGTCGGGATTCCGCTCGATCTCTTCGCCCGGCCCAAGTTCATAAGCGGCCGCGTCGATACCGTTGGACAAGGGCAGGACCTTGCGGAGGAAAGCGTGCTGGTGCATGGCCTTCGCAGCAAGCGGCGTGGGAGTGGTGACGACGTCGGCCTGGCCCATGACCTTGCCCATGTCCTTCCACGAGACGCGCCCGATGATGTCCTTGAACCACTGCGGGAACGGCAGGAACGGATTAAGGTTTTCGGGCATGAAGTGGTTGGTGGCGATGATCCGGATGCCCCGCTTCTTCGCCTCGTAGAGAACGTGCTCGCCGATCATGTAATGGCTTTGGATGTGAACGACGTCGGGCTGGACCTTGTCGAAGAGCAGCCGTATGTCGTTTTTGATTTCCCAGGGGTAGCAGATGCGGAAGTACTCGTGCGTAAAGACGCCGTGGGACTTCAAGCGATGGACCGTGCCCTCATCGCCGAACTCGGTAAAGCTCTTGCCGTTGTCAGCCCGGCAAGCCAGCACATGGACGTTGTGCCCCCGCGCCTTCATTCCTTTGGCAAGCCGGTACCCGAACTGAGCAGCACCGTTGACCTGCGGGCGGTAGGTTTCCGCCGCAATCAGGATGGTGAGTGGTTTGTTGGTTTCGGGAACGGTCACGTGGAGAACTCCTGATGGTCACGGTGCGAACATCGCAAAACGCCTGGCCCTGCGGTGTCTTCGCCGGTTGCCTGCCGCGGGTGTGCGGGGCACGGTTGTCGAACTTTTGCCCTAGGCCTTCCGGCTTGCTGCCGCCTTCGCGTCACGTTTTCGCTTGGTGACCTCGGGATGGTGCCGGCTCAGGGCAATAACCCCCACGATAGCAAGGGAAGCGGCCACAGCCATGCCGATTGCAAGCACGGCGTGGACATCGGGACGAAGCTCACCCAAAATTGCGATCCCAATGGCAATTCCGACAATGGGGTCCACCACGGTCAACCCAGCGATCACCAAATCCGGCGGCCCGCCCGAATAGGCACTCTGCACGAACCAGGAGCCGAGGCCGCCTGCCGCGGCAATGGCGACCACGGTGTACCACTGCACGTTCAACAGAAAGTGCCCGTTGGGGTCCAGCAGGTGCCGGCCGATGATGCGCGTCAGGACGGCGACGAACCCGAACAACACCCCGGCTCCCAGGATGTACACGAAAGCACTCAAGCGGTGCCGGAACATGACGGCCAAGGTTCCAAAGAGCCCGACGGCGAGGGTCAACAGCAGCACGATGGTTATTTCGTCCTCGCCGCTGACGTGATGGTTCTCCTGGGTGGCGTTGACGGCCAACAGGACGAACATTGCCGAGCCGGTCACGCAGGCAGAGATCGCCACCACGGTGCCGCGGTTGATGCTGAGTCCCTGGTCCTTCGCGTTGACCACCGTGGTGATGACCAAGGCGATGGCGCCGATGGGCTGGACCACCGTCAAGGGTGCCGACACCAACGCAATGGCGTTCATGCCCATGCCCAAGGCCAGGAGCAGCAGGCCGAACATCCAGCGCGGATTTCGGAGGAGCCTCAGGAAACCATGGGAACTCAAGGCGAGGCCACCAGTATCGGCTTTGACTGCGCTGCCCTGCCGCTGAGCGCCAATGGCAAGGCAGAACGCGCCGAGCACGGCAAGAAGGACTGCCAGCCAAACCATCAGTTGCGACCGCCGTCGTGGGCTTTGAGTTCTTTGCCCTTGCGGAGGATTGCCCAGAAATAGTTGTAGGCCGCCACCCAGTGTCCTGCCAGACCCAAGCCCAGGCAGATCCAGGCGATCACGAAATAGACACCGGCGAAGGGAACCGCGAGCTTGGAGAGGACCAGGAGGGGTGTGCCCAGGAGCAGGAACGCGGTGCGGATCTTCCCGATCCGGCTCACCGGGAGGTCGGGGTGGCTATGAAAATAGAACAACGAGGCTGTGGCCAGGACGACGTCGGGCACCACCAGGGCGGCCAGGTACCACCAATCCACCACCCCGGCGATGGCGAGCGTGACAGCGACCGTGATGAGTGCCAGGCGGTCCGCGACGGGATCGAGGATGCGGCCTAGTTTGGAAGTCTGGTTGAAACGCCGTGCGACGTAGCCATCCACCCAGTCGGTACCGCCCATGATGGCAAGAACCAGGACAGCGAAACCGTATTCCCTTTGCCAGAGCACCAGCCACACGAACAGCGGGACGCCCATGAAGCGCAAGACAGTCAGGAAATTGGGGACGGTGAAGATGAGATCATGGTCGATCTGTGGCTGGCCCCGGCGTGCGCCTGCACCGATGAACTTCACCTGTCCCCCTTTCCGTGGTCCGCAGCTGACGCTGGTGATTGCCGTCCCGATTACTTGAACAGCTTCCGTAGACCTACTGCGGCCACCGTGGCGGAAGCGGCGAAGAGCAATAGCTCCTTCCAGCGCGCGGCGAGCCGTTCCGGCAAGCCGGCCGGAACCTTCTCACTGAAATCCGTGAACTTGTCGGCAGCGAACCGGCGTCCGTCGTCGAACTTGTGCCCGGCAACGTCGAGGAGGACCTTTCCCTGGGTCTTGACGTCGAGCTCGACGCCGAGCTGATCGCGAACGTCGGCGAGATGTTCGCGGCGCTGCTCCAGACGGCGGAGCAGCTCGGCTTCGCTCGGGGCGGGGGGCTGCTCGGCTTTGCGTGCTTCTTCCTTGGCGGCCTTTTCGGCCTTGGCCTTCTCTGCCGCAGCGGCTTTCGCTGCTTCCGCCGCCTTGTATGCCTCCGACGACGGGTCAAGGACGCTCGCGTCGAACGACGTACCCTCCTTGACTATGCCGAGATCGTGCTTGATGCCCCGGATGGTCTTTTCGGGTACCAACGGCATGGCCGCCTTGAACGCACGGAAGGCGACAAGGGCTCCGATGAGAATGATCACAAGGAACGCCGCCGCAACAACAAGCGCAGCCAGCCACGGGGGCATGACGGTGGCCAGGCCCAAGATTGCCGCCACCACCAGGGCGATGACAAGCAAGGACAAAAAGACCAGCGCAACGCCAACGAACGCGCCGGCGACTCCCAGGTGCTTTCCCTTGCCCTTGAGCTCGAGCTTGGCCAAGCTGATTTCGTCGTTGAGCTGCCGCGGCGCGAGCCGGGCTGCAAGCTTCAGGGTATTCGGCAACGCCGAAATGCCCGGGCGTTGGCCGGCCCGGCCGCTGTGACGTCCACTCATAGGTCCCGCCTCACTGCTTCCTTCTTGCTCCTACCCGCTCCTGCACGCACACGATGACAACCGCCCACGCGCACCTGTCCACAAAACTACCATTCAGCCTCAGTCTCAACTTCCGGGACAGGCCTGCGGCGCGCCCCGCTATCGCTGATAAATATGATCTGTGGCACATAGGATTGATAATCGTGAACACTCCCCCTGTACCGGGCGATTCCCTCAGTCGACGCGAAAAACTCCTCTATATCCTGCTGCTTGGCGCATTGACCGCCTTGGGTCCATTTACCGTGGATCTCTATCTACCGGCGTTTCCCGCCCTCGAACGTCATTTCGACGTATCAGCCGCTGCGATCCAACTCACACTGACCGGCACCACGGTGGGCTTCGCAATCGGTCAATTGGTGGTGGGTCCGTTCAGCGACAAGTTCGGACGCCGCATGCCCTTGATCCTGGCCACCGCACTGCACATCGGGTCTTCCCTCGGCGCAGCGCTGTCCACGGATATCAGCACGCTTGCCCTGTTCCGCGTCCTGATGGGCGTGGGTGCCGCCGGCGGTGGCGTGGTGGCCATGGCCATGGTCAGGGACCTCTTCGCGGGCTATGCGATGGTACGGATGTTCTCCCGTATGTCCTTGGTGAATGGCCTGGCGCCCATCCTGGCTCCGATTATCGGTTCACAACTGCTTTTGGTAGTGCCATGGCCCGGGATCTTCTATTTCCTGGCGAGCTACGGATTCCTGGTAATCATTGCCGCAGTGTTCCTCATCCGGGAGACATATCCCGCTGAGCTCCGCCGGCAGACGACCTCGACGGCGGCCCAACGCTACAGGGCCGTGTTCGCCGACCGGATTTTCGTCGGGATGCTCCTCGTAGGCGGGTTCAACTTCGGCGGCCTGTTTGCCTACCTTTCCGCGTCCACTTTCCTGTTTCAACAGGTCTACAACTTCTCACCTCAGGAATACGGCCTGCTTTTTGGTGTCAACTCGCTGGGCATCGTCGCCGGCGTCCAGATCAGTTCCAGGGTCATCCGACGGGTGGCACCCCAATGGATCATGGCTTTTGCCACAGTCTGGATGCTGTTGATGGCAGTGTTGATCGTGGTGTTCGACCTGCTCCACTTCGGCCTATGGGGCGTCATGGTCCCGCTGTGGTTCTACATCCTCGCCACCGGATTCATGTTCCCCTGCGTCCAGGTGATTGCCCTGGCCAACCATGGTGCACAGGCCGGGACGGCAGCTTCCCTGCTGGGTGCCTCCAACTTCCTGATGGCCGGAATCATCCCGCCCGTGGTCGGCTGGCTTGGAGTCGGCTCAGCCATTCCCATGGGTGCCGTCCAGGCTGTGTGTCTCGCAGGCGCCGTGGCGGCGCTGTGGCTCGTCGTGCGGCCGCGGTCCGTCCCCTCCATCCACTGATGTTCGACGGCGGGCCGTCCGCAAGGCGAAGTAGGCTCAAGTCATGACGCGCAAACCGCACCGCAACGGCAGGGGCCTTTTCCTCGGAGCGGTGCTTGGCGCCGTCGTCGGCTTCCTGCTGGGCCGCGGGGCCGGAAACCCTGTGTTCGGAGCCCTGCTGGGCGCGGTGATCGGTTCAGCACTCCTCTACCGGATCAATCCCGGGCCGTGGAAAAAGGACTAGGCAGGCCTTCCGTTGCTGCGGGGCCTGTTGCCGGTCATGGCCCGGCGATAAAGTTGAGTTGTGCCCCGTTGGCAGGAACTGCAGCCTATTCCAGCTCCATGGCAGCGCAAGGATGATGGCATCCTGCCGCTGTGGTGGGATCGTCTATGCACGGTGACCAGCCCGCAATCGGCAGCCCTCTATGCGGCCGGCCTCTTCACGGAGGACCGCCGCCGCCCGATTGCGCAATGGTTCAATCCGAGCAACGGCGCGGCCCTGCTCGTGGCTCCCGAGACCTCTCCCGAATGGCCTGTCCAGCGCTTCGGAATCTTCTACGCACCCCCAGGGGGCGGATTCACCCGAGTCCACTCCGCCGCCCACGAATGGCACCCGCGGGAACCGCGGACCCCGCCCACCGAAGATGACGCCTTCCAATCCGCCGTGGCAGAAGCAGCAAGGTTCCTCCAGGTGGAGATGGACTTCGTCTGAAGTCGTGACGGCGGAATTCTGCCCGTTCGAATAATCGCCCAAAATCAGGCAAAACGACGCAAAAAAACAGGCCCCGCACCAAATAAAACCGGTGCGGGGCCTTTCGCGCTCCTCCGACTGGACTTGAACCAGTAACCCTTCGATTAACAGTCGAATGCTCTGCCAATTGAGCTACGGAGGAATGAAGCGGTTATGACTTTAGCAAAGGTTTTGCCTCAAGTGAAATCGAGCCCCGGGCACTGCGGGAAGGACGGCAAAATACCCCTCCCGGGTATCTTCGATGGTGCCATGCCGACGCCCTCACCGAGGATAGGATGGTCCGGCGCGCACGAGGCGCTCACGATCCGCGCACGAGGCTCGCGAGGTGCGTCCACGGCGCATCCGTGACGCACAGGAACAGAAGGAAGCATGTCGAAGAACTGGTCAGCCGAGGACAACGTGAAGGAAGTTGCCGAGGACGTCTTTTTCGTCCAAGGCCCGGCAGTCAATTGGACCATCCTCACGCGGGGCGAAGAATTCACCCTCATTGACACGGGCTATCCCGGGAACTGGCCGCTGCTCCAATCGAGCATGAATTTCCTGGGACTGGCCATGGAAAATGCCGCCGGAGTTCTCCTGACGCATGGCCACTCTGACCACATCGGCAATGCGGCGAGAATATCCGCAATGGGCATTCCGGTATTCGCGTCCCAGGCGGAGTTGCCGAACATCCGCCGGGAGGTCCTCGAGCAGGTCACCATCAAGGATCTCGGTGTGCGGATGCTCCGGCCCAGGGTCGGCGCGTGGGCCCTGCACGCCGTCCGATCCGGGGGCTTGTCCGACGTCGCGGTCCCGGGCGTCGCTGCGATGACCCAGGACACCCTGGACGCGCTCCCGGGATCTCCCCGGATCATTGCCACGGCAGGGCACACCAGCGGCCACGCGTCTTTCTTCATCCCTTCAGCCAAAGCCGTGGTCACCGGGGACGCGCTCGTCACAGGCCACGCCGTCAGTCCGGTCTGCGGGCCACAGCTGTTGCCCGCCGTCTTCCATCACCTCCCGGCGGAGACCGTGGCCAGCATAGGGATCCTCGGGGAGTCGGGCGCCGAAACGATCCTCCCGGGCCATGGACCGGTGATGAGCGTGCCCGACGGGAAAATCGAGCTCGTCTCTGACGGCACGTACTCCCCTTTCGGCTGAGTCGGCGGCCCTTCCGGCCGGGTACGCGCACCGCAGCCTGAGTGGACGAGCGGAAGACCCGGTCCGACACATAGACGCCAAAAATCCCCGCCCTCTGCTGAGGACGGGGATTTTTGAGTAGCGCTCCTCCGACTGGACTTGAACCAGTAACCCTTCGATTAACAGTCGAATGCTCTGCCAATTGAGCTACGGAGGAATGAAGCGTGTACAAGCCTAACAAAGGGCTGACGGGAAACGAAATCGGCGCCGGGAAGGCCCTAGCTGTCCATGCGCAGGGCGCGGCGCTGCATTTCCAGCTGCATGAGTTCCCGGTTGAGGCGTTGGAACTCTTCCGGCTGGGCCGATGCGTCCAGACGCTGCAATTGGCCCATCTTGTCCGCCTTGACCCTGGTGATCTGCAATTCGAAAAGCCGGGCCAAAATATCGCGGCAATACCGCTGAAGCGCTTCGGGCGTGCTGGCAGGCAATGGAACCACGGCAAGCTCGGAGACCAGGCCCTGGAGCGGCTCCGGAACCTCCTGCCGGATCCCTTCCACCCAGGCCACAGGGTCCCCGGCGTGGACCAGCCCGGCAGCCCGGATGGCGGTGTGCACAGCTGAGTAGGCAGGAGTGACGAAGTGGCAGGCCTCAAACCGTTCCCAGGCTCCGCCGCCAAGGGCAGCCTCGCCCCCAAGGACGGCAGGGTTCTGGATGACCACCTCAAGGGCCTGCCGCTCCATGGCGGCGATGGGATCGCGGGGATCCGGGCGCATGAAGGCGATGTGGGCGTCCGACGGCGGTGCTGCTGCCGGTTGGCCGGCTTGGCCCGGCGTTGTGCCCTGCCCGTGCCCCGGCGTTCCTGGAGTGCCCGCAGTTCCCGCGGTGCCCGTTGCCGGTGCGCCCGAGGCGGCACGTTTGGCGGCCAGGCCCACTGCGCGGCTGACTTCCTCGATGGGCATGCCGAGCCAGCCCGCCAACTCCCGCACATAGGCCGGACGGATGCCGGAATCCCGGATCTGGGCCACGACCGGGGCGGACTCCCGCAAGGCGGCCACCCGGCCTTCCACGGTGTCCAGGTTGTGGCGTTTGAGTGAGGCCCGGATGGCGAATTCGAAGAGGGGCCGGCGGGTGCCGATCAGGTCCCGGACGGCCGCGTCCCCCTTGAGCTGGCGCAAATCGCAGGGGTCGGCTCCGCTCGGTTCCACGGCAACATAGGTCTGCGCGACGAAACGCTGGTCCTCCTCAAAGGCGCGCAATGCCGCTTTCTGCCCGGCGGCGTCGCCGTCGAAGGTGAAGATGACCTCACCCCCGGTGCCGTCGTCGGACAGCAAACGGCGCGCGATCTTGATGTGGTCCGTGCCGAAAGCCGTACCGCACGTGGCCACGGCGGTGCCGACGCCGGCAAGGTGGCAGGCCATGACGTCCGTGTACCCCTCCACCACCACCAGTTGCCGGTCCTTGGCGATGTTCCGTTTGGCGAGGTCGATGCCGTAAAGGACCTGGGACTTCTTGTAGAGCACGGTCTCCGGAGTGTTCAGGTACTTCGGGCCCTGGTCGTCCTCGTAGAGCTTGCGGGCACCGAAGCCGATGGTGTCGCCGGCGATGTCCCGGATGGGCCAGATGAGCCGGCCCCGGAAGCGGTCGTAGATGCCCCTGTTGCCTTCGGAAAACATTCCCGTCAGCTTCAGCTCAGCATCCGTGAATCCGCGTCCGCGCAGGTGTTTCAGGAGGGAGTCCCAACCCTGCGGCGCGTAGCCGACGCCGAACTGTTCGGCCGCGGTGCGATCGAAGCCGCGGCCGTGGAGGAAGTTTCGGCCCTCGGCGCCACCCGCAGTGAGAAGTTGGGCACGGAAGAACTCGTCAGCGATCTTGTGGGCATCGAGCAGCCGTTGGCGCTTGCCGACCTCTTCGCGGTTGGGACCTGTGCCGCCGTCTTCATAGCGAAGCTCGTAGCCGATCCGGGCAGCGAGCTTTTCCACGGCCTCGTGGAAGGAACTGTGATCCATCTTCTGGACGAAGGAGATGGCATCGCCGTCTTCGCCGCAGCCGAAGCAATGGTACCGGCCTACTTGGGGACGGACTGTGAACGACGGCGAGCGCTCGTCATGGAAGGGACAGAGACCTTTGAAGGTGCCCAGGCCGGCGCCCTTGAGGGTGACGTAGCCGTCCACGACTTCCTTGATATCGGTGCGCTGGCGTACTTCGTCGATATCTTCACGTTTGATCAGGCCAGCCACGTCACCATCCTAGTCGCTCCGCACGGGCAACCGTGGGCCGCCATCGATGTCGCCCGGGGCCTACCAGAGCGACGGCAGGCTGCCTACAAGCCGTTCGTACATCGCCAGCGCCGAAGCGTCCGTCAGCGACGCCACCTGGTCGATGACGACGCGAAGACGGGCGCCGTCGTCGGGCGCGTCCCGCCAGTCCGCGGCGAACATCGGTTCAAGATGCCGGTCTCCGCTCGCGTTCAGCACGCCGACGAGGGCGTGCAGGACTTCGCGCTGGCGCTCATAGACGGGTTGCCGATGGTCAGTGGAGATCACGAACGTCGTGGCAAGTCCCTTCATGGCCGCGATCTCGGTGACAGTTTCCTCAGGGACCATGAGTTCCGCGGCGTACCGGGTGAGGTGGTCCGGGCCGAAGTGCGCCCTCGTGGTCTCCAAGGCGCTTTGGCAGAACCGGCCGATCAACTGGCTGGTCATGTCCTTCAGCGCGGCCATCGACTTCCGGCTGCCGTCGGCCTCACGCACCCACACGCTGGTGGCTTCGAGGCGGGCCAGCGCAGCGTCGATTTCAGCGGGATCGTTGTGGGGCAAGTACCACTGCTTGGTGTACCCCACCACGCGGGCCCGGTGGTCCGGATTGTCCAGCCACTTCAGCTGGAAATGGCCAGCAACGATGGCGTCCTCGACGTCGTGGACGGAGTACGAGATGTCGTCGGCCAGGTCCATCACCTGGGCCTCGATGCAGGAGCGGTTGCCCGGCGCGCCGTCGCGAAGCCACGCAAACACGGGCAGATCGTCCTCATAGGCACCGAATTTGCTGCTCCGCTGCCCGTGGATGACGGGGGCGTCCACGGCGGACCACGGGTACTTGGAGGCCGCGTCAAGGCTGGCGCGGGTCAGGTTCAGGCCCGCGGGCCGGCCGTCGGCGGCAAGGACCTTGGGCTCAAGGCGGGTCAGCAGGCGCAGGGTCTGGGCGTTGCCCTCGAAGCCGCCGATTCCGTGGGCTACCTCGTTGAGCGCGGATTCCCCGTTGTGCCCGAACGGCGGGTGGCCAAGATCGTGGCTCAGGCACGCCGTGTCCACAACATCCGGATCGCAACCGAGCGCGCGGCCCAACTCGCGGCCCACCTGGGCCACTTCAAGGCTGTGCGTCAGGCGGGTGCGGACAAAGTCGTCGGTGTCCGGTGCCACCACTTGGGTCTTCGCCCCGAGCCGCCGGAGTGCTGACGAATGCAGCACCCTTGCCCGGTCCCTCTCGAAGTCCGAGCGGTAGGTGTTCTTGCGGGGTTCCTGGACCCAGCGTGCCGAGTCGGCTTCCACATAGCCTGGAATGCCCGTTGCGTTTTCGGCCGGGCGTGCTGCAGACATCGCTTCAGTTCCCATGGGTATCTGCCTCCTCCGCTTGCCGTGCGCCGGCGTCTCTTCAGCCGGTGCCTATGCAGCAAGTTTTCCACGACTCGGGCCGTGCGCGTGCACGCGCCGACCCGGGCCGCGCTCTAGCCGCCTGAGACGTCGAGTTCGGCTGCGGCGATATCGCGGGTCTGGTCCGCGTCCATCTGGCGGCTGAGCAGCCAGTCCTTGGGCAACGCTGGCTTCTTGGGGGAACCCGCACGCCCGCGCGGGCCTTCCGAGTCCGTTCCCGGATACGGCAAGTCCATGTCCAGTTGGTCCAGCAGTTCGCGCAGTACCTCGAGGGTCGGCACGGTGGCCAGTTTGGCGCGCAGTTCCCCGCCCACGACGTAGCCCTTGAAGTACCAGGCCATGTGCTTGCGGATCTCGCGCAGCGCCTTGTACTCGTCGTTGCCGAAGGTTTCGATCATGAGCTCGGCATGGCGGTAGACGCCGTCGGCCACCTCGCGCAGCCCAGGACGATGGCGCTGATCGCTTCCCTCAAACGCGGCCTGGAGGTCGCCGAAGAGCCACGGGCGGCCCTGGCAGCCGCGGCCCACCACGACGCCGTCGATCCCGGTTTCGCGCACCATGCGGACGGCGTCTTCGGCGGACCAGATATCGCCGTTGCCCAGGACGGGAATGTCCGGGAGCGCCTCACGCAAGCGCGCGATGGCGGACCAGTCGGCCTGGCCGGAGTAGAACTGCGCGGCCGTGCGGCCGTGGAGCGCGACGGCGGCAACACCGGAATCGCGGGCGATGCGTCCGGCGTCGAGGTACGTGAGGTGGTCCTCGTCAATGCCCTTGCGCATCTTGATGGTCAGCGGGATATCGCCCTTGGACGCTTCCTTGACGGCCGTCTGGACGATGGAGGTGAAAAGGTCGATCTTCCAGGGCAGTGCGGAGCCGCCGCCGCGCCGGGTGACCTTGGGCACGGGACAGCCGAAGTTGAGGTCGATGTGGTCCGCCCGGTCTTCTTCGACGAGCATGCGCACGGCCTGGCCCACGGTGACAGGATCCACGCCGTACAGCTGCACGGAACGGACTTTTTCGTCGTCGTCGTGGGAGATGATGCGCAACGATTCCGGGGTGCGCTCGACCAGGGCACGGGAGGTCACCATCTCCGCGACGTACAGGCCGCCACCGTATTCACGGCACAGCCGGCGGAAAGCCGAGTTGGTGATTCCGGCCATCGGCGCAAGGATCACGGGGGTGTCCACGGTGATCCGGCCGAGCTGCAGCGGGGGCAGTTCGAGCTTGGGCGAAGGGGGCGTTGCTACTACAGTCACCCGTCCATTGTCTCAAAGCGGGGCAAATCGATTGGCCCGTCCGTTCTCGCGGCGCTTGCTAGAGCAGCCAGCCGTTGTCTTCGGCGATCCGCACAGCCTCGGCACGGGTCCGCCCGCCGGTCTTGGCCATCGCTGCGGACAGGTAGTTCCGCACGGTCCCTTCGGAAAGCATCGCCGACTTCGCGATATCGGCCACCGTGCCGCCGTCGGACGCTGCCTTGAGCACCTCCCCCTCGCGTTCGGTCAACGGGCTGTCCCCCGCGGTCAAGGATTCGGCGGCGAGCACGGGGTCCACCACCCTGAGCCCCTGATGGACGCGGCGCACCGCTTCGGCCAATTGCCGCGCCGGCGTGTCCTTGACAACGAATCCGGAGGCGCCGGCCTGCATGGCGCGCTTGAGGTAGCCGGGCCGCCCGAACGTGGTGACCATGAGGACGCGGCACGACGGTGCGGCCCGCCGCACGGCCGCTGCCGCGCTGATCCCGTCGTGACCGGGCATCTCGACGTCGAGCATCGCCACATCCGCGGAGTGCTCGACGACGGCGGCCGCCACGCCTGTCCCGTCGCCCAGTTCGGCGACCACCTCGATATCCGGCTCCAGGCCCAGCAAAGCGGCCAGTGCCCCGCGCACGAGTGCCTGGTCATCTGCGATCACCAATCGGATGCTCATACCTCCACCGCCAATCTGAACCCTCCCAGGTCACTTGGGCCAATGCTTACCGTTCCCCCGGCGGCACCGACGCGTTCGCGGATCCCGGCCAGTCCGTTCCCGGAGCGGCCCCCGGAGGCCGGTCCCACGCCGTCGTCCTCCACCAGGACGCTCGACGCCGTCAACCGGACGCGGCAGCGCGCGGCACCGGAGTGCCGCACGACGTTGGTGATGCCTTCGCGCAGAACCCAGCCGAAGAGCTCCCGGTGGCGTGCCGGAACCTGCTCCACGGTTCCCGGCAATTCCGCGTCGATCCCGGCCGATTCCAAGGCCGTCCGGGCGACGGCGAGTTCCGCCAGGACGTTGACGCCGCGGTAACCGGCCACCGTGGCGCGGACGTCGGCGAGCGCACCCCGGGCCAGGTCCTCCACCGCGGAGATCTCGGCGGCCGCCCGGTCCCGGGCAGGGTGGTCGCCGGGGACCGTGTCCAGCATCCTGCCTGCCAACTCGGCCTTCACGGCGATGACCGTCAGGGAATGCCCCAGGATGTCGTGCATGTCCCGGGCCACGCGGCTGCGCTCCGCCGCCACGGCTGCGTCGGCCAGTTCAGTCTGCGCTTCCCTGAGCCGTGCTGTCTGCCGGATCAGCCGGGCGAAAGCGGACATCATGAGGCCGAGGGACAGGATGATCCCGGCCTGGAGCAGGGCCTGCTCCCCGTTGCCCGTCACCAACTGCGTGGCGAAGGAGACGAGGGCCAACGCGACGATGAGGAAGAAATCGGTGCGCGGCGGAAGGGACGTCATCGCGATGGCGCAGGCGAGGAACGTCCAGGTCCACAAGGCTTCCCTTCCGATAATGAGGACCATCAGCCCGTTCAGCGCCAGCAGGATGCAGACGGACACGATGCCGGCGCGGACGCCCAGGCGCCAACTGACCTGGGGCAGGAAGACGTAGGCCCCGAAGAACACGATCAACGACGCCGACGCCGCCATTTTCCAGGCCAGCGGCTCGTCCACGGACCACACGATGTTCCACGTCGGCCACGCCCAGAGGAGGATGGAGAGTCCCGCACCGATGAACCAGCCCCGTGGCCCGGGACCATGGAACATGGCTTTGCTGGTCATGCTGCCCACCCTGGCGGCCTGTTCAGACACGTTTCGTGTCGCGGCGGAATGCCATGGCGGCCCCGGCCACGAAGATCGCGAGCCAGATGAGCACGTTGAGGATCCACGCCCAGTCGAACTCGCCGGTGATGGGGCTCCGGGCCAATTGCCCGATCCCGTAGGCGGGCGTGAACTTGGCGATGTTCCCGAAGGTCTCCCCCATGATTTCGATCGGCATGAACAGCCCACCGAGCATGGCAAGGATGGCAAGGGCCGGGCCGAGGATCTGCATGACGTTCTGGCTCGGCATGAGGTATCCGACGAACAAGCCGAGCGCGGCGAACACCAGGGAACCCAGCCAGGCGACCAACCCAGCCGTCAGCCAGGTCCGGGCATCCATGGTGACGCCGGCAATGGCGCCGATGACGAACTGGGCCACGACGGCAACGAGGGACAGCGTCAGCGCAGCCATGGCTTTCACCGCGATATACGCACCGGGCAGGAGGGGCGTGAGGCGCAGCTGGCGGCTCCAACCTTGCGCACGTTCCACTGCCACCTGGCTGCCGGCGCCGGTAGCGGCGGTCATCGCGGCGTAGACCGTGAGGCTGATGAGGATGAATTGGCCGTAGCTGTGCCCGTTGGGCAGGAGCTTGTCCTTGTTGGACAAGCCGAAAATGAAGAAGAAAACGGCCGGCATGAACACCGTGAAGATGATGGTCCGGCGGTTCCGGAGCATCCGCTTGATCTCGATCCACAGGAACGTGCGGTTGACCCCGCCGGCGGACGGTTTCCGTTCCTGGACGACTGCTGCCGTGCTCATACGAGGTCTCCTTCAAAAGTGATGCTCGTGGACTCCGGAACGGCATCGTCTCCGGTGAGGGCGACGAAAGCCTCCTCGAGGTTGTTGGCCGCCACTTCGACGTCGTGGGCGCCCGTGTTGTTGAGCAAGTACCGCACGACGGCGTCCGAGTCGCCCGTGCGGACGGTGAGGCGGCCGCCGTCGTAATCCATGCTTTCGACGGGCGGCAAGCCGGCCAGCAGTCCGCGTTCGGTTGCCGGAAGCGAAGCCTTCACGGTGCGGCCCGAGGCAAGGTTCTTGATCTGGGCGGCGGTGCCGTCCGCAACGATGCTGCCTTGCCGGACCAGGACGATCCTGTCCGCGTAGGCGTCGGCTTCTTCGAGGTAATGCGTGGCGAAGATGACGGTCCGTCCGCGCTGGGCGTCGGTCCTGATGGCGTTCCAGAAGTCTCGGCGTCCCGCGACATCCATGCCGGTGGTGGGCTCGTCCAGGATGAGCAACCCGGGATCGGAGACGAGGGCCATGGCGAAGCGCAGCCGTTGCTGCTGGCCGCCGGAGCACTTTTCGACCTTGCGGTCGGCAATCTCCAGGATGCCCGCCCGCGCCAGGACTTCGTCCACGGGGCGGGAGGAATCGAACATGGCGGCGTTGAGCTGTACGGTCTCGCGCACAGTGATGTCCCGCAGCAGGCCGCCGGTCTGCATCACCGCTGCCACCTGGCCGCGGGCGATCGCTCCCCGCGGAGCGCGGCCGAAGATGGAAACGCTTCCCTGGTCCGGGGCGCTCAATCCGAGGATCATGTCGATCGTGGTGGTCTTGCCCGCCCCGTTGGGACCGAGGAACGCCACCACCTCCCCCGGCTGCACGGTGAGGTCGAGGCCGCGTACGGCGTGGACCTTCCCGAAGCTCTTGTGCAGTCCGGCGGCGTGGACGGCCGGCACACTCGCTGTTGTCATGACTCTCCTTGGCTTGGTTGACTCCACTACCCATCAAAGCCGGGATCCGCGTCGGGCGCCGGGGGCGTGTGTCACCAATGCGGGATGACAAATGTCATCGGGGGCTAGCGACGCTCGGCTTCCCTGCGTGCCCGCCTGGTCATGACAACGGCGGCGAGCTCGCCGGTGTCGAAGGATTCGAAGGCGTCGGCGGGCCCGGCGGCTTCAAGCTCCCGGACGTCGCCGTCGTCGTGGGCTGCTTCCGAACCCGCCGCGTCGGCGGCCCCGAGCCGCTTCGGACCGGTCGCCTTGACCACCAGCACAGCGATCAAGGTGGTCACCGGGATGGCCAGCACGAGGCCGATGGAGCCCACCAGCGTGCGGATGACTTCCTCGGACAACTCGGCACTGGTGAGGGCATCTACCAGCGGGCGGTCGTACAGCATGACAATGATCAGGATGGGCAGCGCGGCACCGGCGTAGGCGAAGGCGATGGTGTAGACCGTGGAGGCGATGTGGTCCCGGCCGATCCTCATGGCCGAGGTGAACAGCTTGCGCGCCCCGGTCTCCGGCGCCAGCTCGTAGAGTTCCCACACGGCCGCGGACTGGGTGATCGTCACGTCGTTGAGGACTCCAAGCCCGGAAATGATCAACCCGCACAGGATGATCCCGGAGAGCGAGATCTTGTCCGACATGTTGACGAGCGTGGCGCCCTCGCTCGTGGCGATCCCGGTCAGGTTGGCTGCATCCGTGGCCCAGGCCGCCAGCAGCGCAGTGATGCCGAGGCCGAAGATCGTGCCGAGCAACGCGGTGGAGGTCTTGGCCGAGAATCCGTGGGCGAAATAGAGCACTCCCATCATGATGGCCGTGGAGCCGACCAAAGCCACGAGCAGCGGCGGTTTGCCTTCCATCAATCCCGGAAGCATGAAGGTGACCATCACCACGTAGGCTCCGGCCAGTCCGAGGAGCGCCCTGAAACCGCGCCAGCGCGCGACAGCGATGACCACCACGGCGTACAGGATCGCCAGGAGGGCCATCGGAACGGTCCGCACGAAGTCAAGGAAAACGTACGACGGCGAGCCGTTGCCCGCCGCTGCGCCCTGCACCCGGGAGAGGTTCAGGTATCGGATGCTGTCCCCCGCTTTGACGCCGTGGGACTTGGCGACATCCGGGTTGATGACCACTTTCACGGGGCTGCCGCCGTTATCCGGCTGCGTCGACGCGAAGGTGCACTGGGTCCCCTGCGGCTGTGTTCCGCTGCTTTGGTTCGTGCCGTTCGCCCCGTTGGCCCCGTTCGCCCCGTTCGCTACCGGAGCCTGGGTCCCCTGCGTGCAGCTCTCTTGGGTGACGGATTGAATCTTGCCGGTATCGAACGTCACCCCGGGAGCAGCGGCGTACGGGCTCGCGAAGGTGATGCCCTCCTTGCTCCCGGACGGCCACATGAGCAGCATGGCAACGACCGTGAGCACGGCAATCGGAGCCAACACGGCCACGAGGAGCCAATTTGCCCGCCTGCGTGACGCGAGCGCCGTCGGGCTTGGCTCGAAATGCTCGGTGTGTCCGTGTGAATGGCCGTGACCCATTAGCTGCAAAACCTCATGCCCACAAGCCTACGTGGGGCAGCCCGGTGTCCCACCCAACTGACTCGCATTTGTTGTCGTTATGAGTCGTCAAAACGACAACTAATGCGAGTCAGTTGGGCCGGGTCCGCACCCGGGGTCAGGCGGGTTTGATGTTTTGGTTCACGTGGAAGAGGTTTCCGGGATCGTACTTGCCCTTGATGGTTTGCAGCCGCCCGTAATTGACCCCGTAGTTCTCACTGATCCGGCCTTGGTCGTCACCGTCCATGAAGCCGATGTAGCCTCCCGGCGAGGAGTGCGGGCGCAATGCCGCGGCATAACTGCGCACCCAGTCGATGTTCGCCTCGTTGTCTGCGGGATCGTTCCACATGCAGGCGATCACGGGAGAGAATTTGACGCCGCGGTTGACGAACGCAGTGTCTGTCTGCCCCACGCGCTGCACCGCGCCGTCGATCGGATAGACGTGGACGGACGTCTGCACACTGGGAACTTTGCTGCCGTACTCAAGATGGGCCGCGATGGCGCCGTCGTTGAGTTCGGAGAGGAAGTCCGCTTTCCAGTAGGCCTGCATCCCTTTCGGAAGGAGCGGATCGAATGCCGAGTTGAGTGCCGGGTACGGCATGGGTCCAACCAGCGAACCCGCCACGGGGGCAACGTCCAGGAAAGGCTGCCAGCGGGCTGTTCCTTCGGCAGGATCACCCGTCCACATGCCGATGACCACGCAGACTGGCTTCCCGTGCCATTCCTCGGGAAGGAACGGGACGGGAGGGCCCTGGTGGAAGCCTAAGAACGCTCCGAATTCCTCAGGGGCGGTGTCCATGTAGTCGCGGTAGAACTTCGCGACGGTGTCGGCCTGCTCCATGCCGTAGATGATGATGGCCGCGTGGACCATGTCCACAGGATGCAGCTTGTATTCCAGCGACGTCACCACACCGAAATTGCCTCCGCCGCCCCGCAACGCCCAGAAGAGGTCCTCGTTCCGGGTTTCGCTGGCGGTCAGGAATTTGCCGTCCGCAGTCACCACGTCAGCGGAGATCAGGTTGTCACAGGAAAGGCCGTGCTTGCGGGCGAGATAGCCGATGCCACCGCCCAAGGTCAGGCCGGCGATGCCGGTGGATCCCACAATCCCGCCGGTGGTTGCCAGCCCGAAGGCATGGGTGGCGTGGTTGAAATCAGCCCAGGTTGTCCCCGCCTCGGCACGGGCCGTACCGGCTTCGGGGTCAACGCGGATTCCGGTTCGGTTGACGAAATCGATGACAAGGGCATCGTCCCAGGTCCCGAAGCCGGGCGCGCTGTGGCCGCCGCCGCGAATGGCCAAGGGCAGGGAGCTGTCGCGGGCGAAGTTCACGCTCGCAATGACGTCCGCCACCTGGGCCACGCGGACGACCCCTGCCGGACGTTTGTCGATCATCCCGTTGTAAACGGCCCGGGCGGAATCATAGTCAGGATCACTTGGGGTGATGAGTTGCCCGCGGAGCTGTTCGCGCAGTCCGTCGAGGGCTGTTCCATTCATGGGTGTTACCGCCGATTCTCTTCATGAGACCGGATCCGTTCCACCCGCCGCCACCCCACCAGACCAACGGCCGGGGCTTACGTCGTTATGCCTACACCCACGCCGCGGATTCGTCAAGGGTTCGCCCAAGCAACTCGCAGTTGTTGTCGTTATGAGTGCCCATAACGACAACAAATGCGAGCCAGTTGGGCGGGGCGAGGGGAAGGGCAGCTATTCGCTGACCACCAGGGTGTCCGCACCGCGGAGCTTCGCCTTGCCCAATTCCAGCAAGGGATCGACGACGGCGCACACGGCCGTCATGGAGTCGTCCACTTCGAGGAGCACGGGGTGCTGGTAGGCAATGAGCGCCAGCAGGTCACGGATTGCGGCGCGCGCTTCGTCGTCCTGCAGGAGCGGATCGTGCCCGAGGAACACTTCCGAGGGCTCGTCCGAGCTGCCCTGCGCATAGCTGATCGCGAAGGCCTGCAGCTTGCCCTTGCGGGTGGCCGGGACGCCCGAACCAAAGGCACTCGCCTTCGGCGCGCGCAGCACAACCGCCCCGTGTGCCCCCGTCAGGTCGTCGAGGAACAGACGCTGCACGGTGGGGATGCCGAGCTCGCCGGGGTTGTCCCAGTGGTGCACGGCGGTGTAGTACCGGCCTACGACGTCGCTCAGTTCCACGGATCCCGTGGCGAGGTCTTCCACCTGCTCGGAAGCGGCTTCTTCGGAGCCGTCACCAAACACCGGAAGCCTGAGCGGCTCGGGATCAACCACGACGAGCCGGGAGCGCTGGATGGGCGCCAGCCCCGCCCACTCGGCGAAGGCGGCACCGGCCGTGCCTGGCTCCACTTTGCTGCGCAGCGTTGAAACGCCCGACGGCGACTGCTCGGCTTCGCGCCGCAGCATGGTCAGGAGCGTGGCCCCTATCCCGCTCCGGCGGTGGTCCTTGGCGACCTCGATGTAGGCCCAGAGGCGTTCCGGGTGCAGGGACGCCTCATGGACCACGCCCGCGGCCACCGGGATGCCGATGCCGTCGACGACGTCTTCCGCCACGATGCACCGGCGCCAAGGCTGGCCTTGACCACTGTTGCTCGACGGCGCCAGGGCTGCACGGAATTGCTGGGCCGGCAGGGTCTCGGGCCCACCCCACATCTCCAGGAGCGCGAGGTCGTCGCCCTCACGCCATTCGCGGTATTCGATGGACACGGTTAGGCGCCGATCAGCCGTGCGGCCAGGTAGCCCTCCACCTTGTCCAGGGAAACACGTTCCTGGCTCATGGTGTCGCGCTCGCGGATGGTCACGGCCTGGTCGTCAAGGGTGTCGAAGTCCACGGTGATGCAGAACGGGGTACCGATCTCGTCCTGGCGACGGTAGCGGCGGCCGATGGCGCCGGCGTCGTCGAAGTCGATGTTCCAGTTCTTGCGCAGCTGGGCGCCCAGGTCCTTCGCCTTCGGGGACAGGTCCTCGTTGCGGCTCAGGGGCAGCACAGCTGCCTTGACCGGTGCCAGGCGAGGATCGAGCTTCAGGACGGTGCGGACGTCGACGCCGCCCTTGGCGTTGGGTGCCTCGTCTTCCGTGTAGGCGTCCACAAGGAAGGCCATGAAGGAACGCGTCAGGCCGGCGGCCGGTTCAATGACGTACGGCGTGTAGCGCTCGTTGGTGGCCTGGTTGAAGTAGCTGAGGTCCTGGCCGGACGCCTTCGAGTGGGTGGAGAGGTCGAAGTCGGTGCGGTTGGCGATGCCCTCGAGCTCGCCCCACTCGGAGCCTTGGAAACCGAAGCGGTACTCGATGTCCGTGGTGCCTTTGGAGTAGTGGCTGAGCTTGTCCTGCGGGTGCTCGAAGAAGCGCAGGTTCTCCGGCCGGATGCCCAGACCGGTGTACCAGGACATGCGTTCCTTCATCCAGTACTGGTGCCATTCTTCGTCCGTGCCCGGTTCGACGAAGAATTCCATTTCCATCTGTTCGAACTCGCGGGTGCGGAAGATGAAGTTGCCCGGCGTGATCTCGTTGCGGAACGACTTGCCGATCTGGCCGATGCCGAAAGGCGGCTTCTTGCGGGACGTGGTCAGCACGTTGCTGAAGTTGATGAAGATGCCCTGCGCGGTTTCCGGGCGCAGGTAGTGCAGGCCTTCTTCGCTGGCCACGGGGCCCAGGAAGGTCTTGAGCAGGCCGGAGAACTCTTGCGGTTCGGTCCATTGGCCGCGGGTGCCGCAGTTGGCGCAGGCGATGTCCTTGAGGCCGTTTTCGGCGGGACGGCCCTTCTTTTCCGCGTACTCTTCCTCGAGGTGGTCGGCGCGGTAACGCTTGTGGCAGGAAAGGCACTCGACGAGCGGGTCGGAGAACACCTCGACGTGGCCGGACGCTTCCCACACCTGGCGGGGCAGGATCACGGAGGAATCGAGGCCTACTACGTCTTCGCGGCCGCGGACAACGCTCTGCCACCATTGGCGTTTGATGTTTTCCTTGAGCTCGGCACCGAGGGGGCCGTAGTCCCATGCGGACCGGGAGCCACCATAGATTTCACCGGCCTGGAACACGAAGCCCCTCCGCTTGGAGAGGGAAATGACCTGGTCGAGGACGGATTTTGCTGCCATGGGTACTCCAATGTTCTACAGGGCCGCTGGGTGCGGTCCGTGGTTGTGCGCGAAGATATTGCTGTGCAGGAAGCTGCGTGTCCTAGCCTACCGGCCTTTGGCCGCGGTCCTGCCTCCGGGACCGGCCCTAAAGGCTCTTCGCGGGACGGCGGGACGAGAGCGCGCCCTTCGGCCAGGGCAACGTGGCCACGATGATGGCGAACAGCGTCAGCAAGGTGCCGAGGATCGTGGGGAACGCCACCACCGTTCCGGGAGCCGGCAGGACCAGGTCCAGCGCCAGTGATCCAAGCAGCTGCCCGGCGATCATCCCGAGCCCGGTGACCAGGACACCGAGGCTTCGGACCAACAAAGCAGCCAGGCCAATGAAGACGCACCCCATCGGGCCGCCCAGGTAGTACCACCATTCAGCAGGCAGGGCGTGGCCGGGACCAAGGAGCAACACTTTGATGAGCCAGGCAATCCAGAGAATCACCGTTCCGGCCACGAAATTCACGAGCGTCGCAGCGATGGGACTGCCGTAGTGCACGGTCGCAGTGCCGTTCATGGCCTGCTGGAAACTCATGAGGCAGCCCGCCACGACCGGCAACAGGATGGGGAGCAGCAAGGACCCGACGTCGGTGGCGGCCCCTAGGCGCGGCGACACGGCCCAGACGACGGCGGCGATCGTCAGGACGCTGCCGAGGATTCGGACCCCGGTGATCGAGCGTTTGCCGCCGGGCCCGATGCCGAGCCGGTCCACGAGTAGTCCGCTCAGGGTCTGGCCGGTCACTGCAGCGACCGTGAACAAGGCCACGCCAAGCAGGCCGACCGTGAACGATTGGGCGAAAACGAACAGCGCGCCAATGCCACCGGCCAGGACATAGAACCGTGGAAAGCTCCGCTCCTTCAGGGCCGGCAGGATCCTTCGAAGGGCCGCGCGGCCCTTCGGCAGCGCGAGTCCGATCGCCGCGATCAGTACCAGCCCGGTGGTGAAGCTCACGACGGCGGCCGCGATACCGTCGTCGAGCTTTGCCCCCAGAGCACCGTTGATCCGGCCCTGGAGCGGAATCACGAGTCCGGTTGCCACGGCAAGGAGCAGGCCGGTGAGCAAGGGCAGGGGCGTACGGGAGGGACTTCCAGGCAAGGTGCGGGACGACTGCGGCATTTTCACCACCCTACTTCAGGCATCATTGCTTGTATGAGCAACCCGGAAATCGAAGAAATCCCCATCCGCGACGACATGATCCGGCTCGGCCAGCTCCTGAAGCTCGCCAACCTCGTGGAGGATGGCGTGGAAGCCACGGAACTCATCAAGAACGGCCTGGTCAAAGTCAACGGCGAGATCGATGATCGGCGCGGCCGCCAACTCCATGTGGGCGATACCGTGACCGTCAACGGACAGACGGTGCGGATCACCACAGAGTCCTAGCAACGCAGGGTCACTTACGTCCCATTGCGCGCCTCGTCATGGGCCGTAAGTGACCCCGCGTTGTTGTCAGATGGAGTCAGACGGACGCGAGGACCTTGTGCTCCAGGAATTCGCCAACGTGCCCGATTTCCTGCTGGTTGATGCCGTGCCACATGCCCGTGTAGAGCACCTTGGTAAGGTCCGTGTGCTTTCGGGCCCAATCCATGGTGTATTCGATCTTGTCCGGGGTGATGACAGGGTCCTGTTGGTCGCGTCCCCAGAAGAGCGGCACGGATCCGTCCAGCTCGGCGTCACGGAACGCGGGGTCCTCGCCGGCGTCGACGGCGAACCCTGAAAGCCCGACGACGGCGGCAAAGTCCGCCGGGCGGTGCCGGAGCAGCGAGGTGGCCATGGCCATGCCCATGGAAAACCCGAGGAGCGTCACTGAACTGTGGTTGGACTTCAACGAATCCAGCCAGGAAAACACGTACCCCGCGGCGTCCTTGACGGCGTCGAGGGAGTAGTCGATGGACGCCGTGAGCGGGAACCACGTGAAGCCCGGGCCTGTGGCGATCGGCGCGCGGAGCGAGGCCACGACGAAGTCCCGGGGCAACAGGCCGGCCAGGCTGAAGAGGTCCTGCTCGTTGGATCCGTAACCGTGCAGAAGGACCAGCAACGGCTTTCCAGCCCGCTCTTCCTCTTCGTGGGACCACAAAACGACCGGGGCAGGAAAGGCGGAAGCTTGACTCATGGGACTATTCTTGCAGTTACCCATGAGTAACAAGCTACGGGCGCGTAGCGACGCAGCAAGAGGCAGGATATGGACGTGAGTGACACTGATTCCACGGTGGCAAAGTCGGACGAGCGGATTCATCCGTGGACCCGTTACGTGGCGCTAGGTGATTCCTTTACCGAAGGCATCGGCGACCCCGAGCCCAACAACCCCGGAGCACATCGCGGCTGGGCCGACCGCGTCGCCGAGGAACTGAGCCGGGGACACCGCGACTTCGCCTACGCCAACCTCGCCATCCGCGGACGCTTGCTGCAGCAAATCCTCGACGAACAACTTGGCCCGTGCATGGACCTCAAGCCGGATCTCGTGAGCATCTCCGCAGGCGGCAACGACCTCATCCGTCCCGGCGGCGATCCCGACGCCCTGGCCGAAAAACTCGATGCCGCAGTGCAGACCCTGAGTTCCGACGGCGCCACGGTGGTTCTCTTCAACGGTCCGGACACCGCGTCATCGGTCCTCGGCCGGATCCGCGGCAAGGTGGCCATCTACAACGAAAACCTCCGCACGGTGGCCGCCCGCCACGATGCCGTGGTAGCTGACATGTGGTCCTTGAGGCAGCTTTCCAACTCCCAGATGTGGGACGAAGACCGCCTCCATTTCTCGCCGCTCGGCCATCACACCATCGCCGCGATGGTCCTCGACTCACTGAATGTGCCGCACAACCTTGAGCCGCTCCACCCCAAGCCGCTCCCCCAGCGCAGTTGGCGCCAAGCCCGGTCTGGCGACCTGGTCTGGGCCCGCGAATACTTTGTCCCGTGGGTCGTCCGCCGGATCAGGCACCGCTCCTCCGGTGACGGGATCCTGCCGAAACGCCCGACGCCGGGACCCGTCTTCGGCCCTGCCGACACCTTCCTGCCCGGGAGCTGAACGAACCGCGAGGTTAGTCACAGGGAGCAGGGCTAAGCTGGTGAAAGACAGGGAGGCTTCCGCCGTGAACAATTTGATCTTCTGGATCATCGTCTGCTCTTGGCTGATTCCCATGGGGATCCGCATGTACAACCGATCGCGCCAGCGCAGGTTCCAGGACTTCCCGCCGCAGAATTACCCCGGGCAGCCCTATCCTCCGCAGCACAACCCCGTCGGATACCCGGAGCAGCCCCCGGTGGTCATCCCGGCTGAGCCGCAACCCCCGATGGCGACGCCCGCGCGGCAGGCCGTTCCGCCGTCGTCGGCTACTCCGCAAGCGAGCGGCGCTCCCCAGCCGAACAGCGCGCCCCAAGGCTACCGGGCACGGAAACTGGCCGAGCTGGACCAGGAGTACAGCGACGGGAAAATCGCCATGGAGGACTACATGAAGCTCCGCCAGGAGATCATGAACGGCTGATTCAGCCGAAAAGGCGCGCTAGCCGAAGAATGCCTCGCGCAGTTGGGGGCCGAGCTGGCCGATCTCGGTGAGGAAACCGTCGTGCCCGATCGGCGCCTCGATGACGTGAACCGGGACCTCTCCGGGCAAGGCCTTGGCAAGCTCGCGGGATTGCTCCGGGAAATAGAGCCGGTCCGAGTCCACCGAGGCCACGAAGAACGTCGCCGTGGCCACGGACAACGCATCCTCCAACGAGCCCCGGCCGCGCGTGATGTCGTGGCTCATGAGCGCTTCGGTAATGGCGATGTAGCTATTGGCGTCGAAGCGCTGGACCAGCTTGCTCCCCTGGTGGTCCAGGTAGCTCTCTACCTGGTAGCGGCCCCGGTCCCCCAACGCGGCAGCCTGGAGGGGTGCCTCGCCGCCCTGGGCGTTCCGGCCGAAGCGGAAGTCCAGCTCGTCCGCCGAGCGATAGGTGATGTGGGCAATCCGCCGGGCAAGGGCCAGACCCGCTTCGGGGGCGGTCTGGCCGTAGTAGTCTCCGCCGTTGAAGTCGGCGTCCTGCCGGATGGCGAGCGTCTGGGCCTGTGCGAACGCGATCTGCTCGGCAGTGCTGTACGCCCCGATGGAGATCACGGCGCATCGCTTGACGCGGTCCGGATAGCCGACGGCCCATTCCAGTGCACGGGCACCGCCCATGGACCCGCCCACGACGGTGTGCCAGCTGTGGATCCCCAAGGCGTCGGCCAGCCTGGCCTCGGCCACCGTGCTGTCCCGCAGGGTCACGAGCGGGAAGCGGGAGCCCCACGGCTTGCCGTCAGGAGCGCTCGACGACGGCCCCGTGCTGCCGTAGCAGCCCCCCACAATGTTGACGGAGACCACGAAGTAGCGGTCCGTGTCGATCGTGGCGCCGGGACCCACAAGCTGCTCCCACCAGCCGTCTTCGTCGCTCTCGCCACGGGCCACATGGGTGCTGCCGGTCAATGCATGTTCCACGAGGACAGCGTTGGTAGCGTCTGCGTTGAGCCGCCCCCACGTCTCGTACGCAAGGACGACGTCCGGGAGGTAACCTCCGGCCTCCAGCTCGAGTCCGCCCACGGAAACATACTTGAGGGTTCCGTCCTGGGTACCGGAAAGGGGTATGGCTGTTGCAGCAATTGTCATTCGTTGACACCTCACATCGCGCTTGCCCGCCGCCAACACAGCGAAGGGCCAGGTCTTCACCCGGGGCACCCCACCGCGAATGGAGGGTTGCCGGCCAGCAAGCCGGGGCTGTCACTGGCACTCATGACCTATAGGAAGAGTCTAGGAAAACCGGACCCCTTCTGACGAAGATTATGACATCTTTGTGACACTTGGCCGCGTTTTGTTCATGAAGGGGTGGTTGCGAAGGCTGGCCGGCGAAGATTCATCTTGCGTCGCCGGCCAGCCTCGTACGCCCCTCCGGGCCCGTGCTAGGCGCTCTTGGCTGCCCGGAATCCCGACTCGAGGTCCGCGAGGATGTCGTCGATGTGCTCGATTCCGACGGACAGCCGCACCAGGCCAGGGGTCACTCCCGCAACGGCCTGCTGTTCCGGCGTCAGCTGGCTGTGCGTCGTCGACGCCGGGTGGATGACCAAGGAGCGGACGTCGCCGATGTTGGCCACGTGCGAATGCAGTTCCAGGGCGTCCACGAAGCGCTTGCCGGCCTCGACCCCGCCGTTGATGGTGAAGGACACCACGGCGCCGGTGCCCCTGGGGCCGTACTTCCGGCCCCGTTCGAACCACGGGCTGGAAGGCAGCCCCGCGTACGCGACCGATTCGACGTCGTCGCGCCCTTCGAGCCATTGCGCCACCTTGGTGGCGTTGTCCACGTGGCGTTCCACCCGCAGGCTGAGGGTTTCGATTCCCTGGGAGATCAGGAAAGCGTTGAACGGGGAAACTGCCGATCCGAGGTCGCGCAGGAGCTGGACCCGGGCTTTGAGGATGTAGGAGAGGTTCGCGCCGAGGGCCCCGTCCTTGCCGAGGTCGCGGGCATAGACCAGGCCGTTGTAGCTGGGGTCCGGGGTGTTGAAGCCGGGGAACCGCTCAGGGTCCTTGCCGAAATCGAAGTTGCCGGAGTCCACGATGACACCGGCAATGGCGGAGCCGTGCCCTCCCAGGTACTTGGTGGCCGAATGCACCACGATGTCCGCGCCCCACTCGATGGGCCGGATCAGGTAGGGCGTGGCGAGGGTGTTGTCCACGACGAGCGGGACTCCCGCCTCGTGCGCGGTGCGGGAGACCCCTTCGATGTCCAAGACGTCCTGGCGGGGGTTGGAGACGACTTCGGCGAAGAACAGCTTGGTGTTTGGCTGCACCGCGTCCCGCCAGTGGTCCAGGTTGTCCGGGTCCTCGACGAAGGTCACAGAGATGCCGAATTTCTTCAGCGTGTGGGCCAGCAGGTTGTAGGTGCCGCCGTAGAGGCTCGGGCTGGCGACCACGTGGTCACCGGCCTCGGCCACGTTGAGGATGGCGAAGGTTTCCGCGGCCTGGCCGGAGCTCAGCAGGAGGGCCGCCAAGCCACCCTCCAGGCTCGCTATGCGCTGCTCCACCGCATCCTGCGTGGGGTTGCCGATCCGGGTGTAGATGGGCGCCAGTTCGGCCAGTGCAAAGCGGTTGGCCGCGCTTTCCGCGCTGGGAAAGACGAACGAGGTGGTCTGGTAGATGGGGAGGGCACGGGCGCCGGTGGCGGCGTCCGGCTCCTGGCCGGCGTGGATTTGGCGCGTTTCGAATGACCATCCTTGGGACATGCGGACTCCTGGTTGTCTGGGCTCTTGCCGTGCGTCAGCCTGCCGGGCTGAAGGGTTCAGCATGCCGGCGATCGGTTGCCGCCAGTCTAGGGACGGCATTGCAGGCTCCGGAAGCTTTGTGACGAACGCGGAAGTTTTCTGTCCCGGTGCGTCCTGAAGTGACCCTGAGCGGCCTTTTCGATACATCCCACCTTGGTTAGGCTTGACTTAGCTGAGAGCTCCATCACAAAGTGCCAAGATGAAGCCATGCGCATGGATCACGTCTCTTACGCTTGTGAACGAGATGGCCTGTTGGCCACCACCGAGCGGATTTCCGCAGCATTGGGAGTGGACGCAGTCCGGGGCGGAGTGCATCCGCGCTTTGGTACCCGGAACATGATCATTCCCCTTGCTGACCACAAATACCTGGAAGTTGTCGAGGTCCTGGACCACCCGGCCTCCGACAAGGCACCTTTTGGACAAGCTGTCCGTGCACGCTCCGCCGCAGGAGGTGGGTGGATGGGCTGGTGCGTCGCTGTGGACGACCTGAGCCCGTTCGAGCAGCGGCTCGGACGCGCCGCCGTCCCGGGCAACCGCAAGTTCCCGGATGGCCGGGAACTCGTCTGGTCGCAGATCGGCATCCTGGGACTCATCGCCGATCCCCAGGTTCCCTACCTGCTCCGCTGGGAGGGTGACCCCGCACTTCACCCGTCCCTCGTGTACCCAAGCGATGTCAAGATGTCCAGCCTCACCATTGCCGGCTCCGCGGAGCGCGTCACCGAGTGGCTTGGTGAACCTGTGGAGAAGCCCCTCGAGGACGTCGCAGTCCAATGGATGGCTCCGCACGGGACGCCGGGAATCATGTCAGTAACGTTCGAAACCGCCAACGGAGCCGTCACGATCTGACGGATCAACGGGCAAGGAAGCCCGGAAAAGCTTCGGCCGCCATATGCGGGTGCCAATGACGTCACCCAGCAATGGCGGCCGAAACCTTTTAACGCGCGCTAGCCCAGGCCGATGGCCTTGCCGAAGACGCTGAAGCCGACGAACGCCACGATGTCCAGAAGCGCGTGGGCCACCACGAGCGGCATGACACGTTTGGTCTTGGTGTAGATCCATCCGAACACGAGGCCCATGACGGCGTTGCCGATGAACGGGCCGAAGCCTTGGTACAGGTGGTAGCTGCCGCGAAGGAGCGCGCTGAGCACGATCGCCAACGGAGTGCTCCATCCGAACTTCCCGAACCGGTCCAGGAGATAGCCCACCACGATCACTTCTTCGACGATGGCGTGCCGCACGGCGGAGAGGACCAGCACCGGCACGGTCCACCAGTAGGAGTCCAGGCCGCTGGGGATGATCGCCGTCGTGATCCCGAGTGCGCGGCCAACAGCATAGAGGCCCAGCGACGGGATTCCGATGAGTGCGAACAGGCCAAGTCCTTGCAGCGCGTCGCGGCCCGGGCGGGCGAAGTTGAAGCCCAGCCGGGTGAACCCCGAGGGACTCTCGGCGGTTTGGCGGTGCAAGGACAGGAAGTAGAACACCAACACCACCGGGACCAGCGCGAACGCGATGTCCAGCAACTGGTAGGTGAGATCGAAGTATTCGCGCGTGCTCTGCGAACGGTTGAGGGTAGACGTCGCATGGGCCAAAGGTCCCTGGGTCATCTTGTCCAACAGCTGCACTACGGAGTACACCGCCGATTGGCCCAGGGACAGTCCAAGGACAATCAGCACTTCGGCGCGCAAACGGCGCGTTGAGGCTAGGAGCATGCTCCTATCTTGCCCGTATTTGCCTGATGTTTTCCTCGGAGCTGGGTCTCCGTTGTCCGCGTGCGCAGCCAAGGCGGCTCCTAAGCCTATGCTTGGTGGGATGAGCGCGCCCGCACGAATCTTCATGATCCGGCACGGCCAGTCCGCCGCCAATGCCGACACGACCATCTACAACCGTGTGCCCGATTACCGGATCCCGCTGACGGAGCTTGGCCTCGAGCAGGCACGGGCCGCGGGTGAGGCCTTGCGCAGGAAGCTCGACGGCGAACCGGTGTGCGTTTACGTCTCACCGTACCTCCGGGCCTACCAGACCCTCGAGGCGCTGAATCTGGGCAGCCTCACCGAAAGGGTGATCGAAGAGCCCCGGCTGCGAGAACAGGACTGGGCCAACTTCCAGATCGCCGGGGACATCGGAGACCAGAAGGAACTCCGCAACCTCTACGGGCACTTCTTCTACCGGTTCCGTGAGGGCGAATCGGGCTCCGATGTGTACGACCGGATTTCGTCCTTCATGGAAACCCTGTACCGGCATTGGCAAAAGCCCGACTACGCGCCCAACACCCTGCTGGTGACCCACGGCCTCACGATGCGGCTCTTCTGCATGCGGTGGTTCCACTGGTCGGTGGAGTACTTCGAATCCCTCAACAACCCGGGCAACGCGGAGCTACGGACACTGATCCGCAACGAACAGGACAAATACGATCTCGACACGCCGTTCAGCCAGTGGGTGCAGCGCAGCACCGACGAGACCGTGCTGAACGCTCCCCCGATGGTCTTCTGACGGGCAGTTAACGGAGCTAGGCGTCCTTGGCCACGATCACTTCGGTGCCGTTGGCTTCAAATGCCGCCTTGTCCTCAGGCGTGATGCCCGCGTCAGTGATGAGCCGTCGGAATTCGTACCCGGCCATCGCCGCGAAGGCGCGCTTCCCGATCTTCGTGGAGTCAGCCAGGACATAGGAGTCGGTGGCACGCCGGGCCATGACGGTATTCACCATCGCTTCTCCCTCGTCGGTGATGGTGGGGCCGATCTTGGGATCGACTCCGTTGACGCCGATGAAGGCGATGTCCAGGGCAACCTTCTGCATGATGACATCGGTGTAAGGTCCGACGAGTTCGTAGGATCGCGGATTCAGGATGCCGCCGGTGACCATGATCTTGATGTTGGGGCGCACGGCAAGCTGGGCCGCAATGTTGATGGCGTTGGTGACCACCGTCAGCATGGGCCTGTTGGAGGGGGCGTTGAGGTCTTCGCGGGTGGACAGCACCTGGGCCAGGGCCGTATTGGTGGTCCCGCCGCTGAGTCCGATCACGGCCCCGGGCACGATGAGCTCAGAGGCTGCCAAGGCAATCTGTTGCTTGGCTTCGGCATGATCATCCCGGTTGTAGCGCCCCGGAAGTTCGTAGGCCACTGAACCCGTGGTTGCTCCGCCCCGGGTACGGCTCAAGAGCCGTTGCTTGGCGAGGCTGTCCAGGTCGCGGCGCGCCGTGGCCGGCGAGACAGCCAGGCGGGTCACGATATCGTCGACCTCGACATGCCCTGACTCGGCGAGGAGATCAAGGATGGCTGTCAGTCGATCGTTGCGGGTCATCACGAACCTTCCGGAATTGGGACTAATTCACTTTCGCGAACAGCGTCAGCAGACGTGCGGTTTCCAACACCAGCGCGTCCCGTCCGGCCTTGATGTACTTGCGGGAGTCCACCACGGAAGGGTTGGCATCCAAGTACTCACGGACGGCGCGGGTGAAGAACCCGTTCAAGTGTGTGGATACGTTGATCTTAGTCATACCGGCCCGGATTGCCGCCACCAGCGTTTCATCCGCCACGCCGGAGGACCCGTGAAGGACGAGCGGAAGTTGGACGGCCTGTTTGAGCCGGGTGATGAGCGCGAGGTCCAGGGCTGCGCTCCGTTGGGTCATGGCGTGGGAGGACCCGACGGCGACGGCGAGGGCATCGACGCCGGTGGCACCGACGAAGGAACGGGCCTCGGCGGGATCCGTCCGGACTCCCGGAGCATGGGCACCGTCCTTGCCTCCCACTTTTCCGAGCTCGGCCTCGACATAGACTCCGTGGTCCTGGGCGTATCCGGCGATCCTCCGCGTGACTTCGACATTCGAGTCGTAAGGCAAGTGCGCACCGTCGTACATGACGGACCCGAACCCGAGGTCGACGGCCTGCAGCGCCAGCTCTTCGGATTCGGCGTGGTCGAGGTGGAGGGCCACGGGCACCGAAGAGTCCCGGGCGATGGACATGGCCCCGCGGGCAATCGGGACGAGCCCGCCGTGGAAACGGACGCAGTTCTCGGAGATCTGCAGGATCAGCGGGACGCCCGCGGCCTCCGCTCCGGCAACCAGTCCTTCCGCGGTTTCGAGGTGGATGACGTTGAAGGCGCCTTGTCCGATTCCGTTGGCGGCGGCGGTATCCATGAGTTCCCGTGTACTGACGAGCGTCACCGGGTCTCCTTCCAGCTGAGAATGAGTTGGTCTTCGAGGTCCGCGTAAAGCGGCGAGATCTCGCCGGCGGCAGGCATGAGCACCGCGGCGGCGGACCAGGCCGTTGCCCGGCGGAGGATCGTGGGGATGTCGGTGATCCCGTCGGCGAGCGCGACGGCGGCCGCTGCCACTCCGGCGTCGCCGGCTCCCGTGGGGTTGCCGCTGAGCGGTTCCGGGAGCCGTGCGCTCCAGTAGCCGCCTGGAGCCCCATCGTGGAACGCAAGCATCCCTTCGGCGCCGGCACTGACCAGGACGGTCTTCGCTCCGAGGGCGATCAGTCGCCGCGCTGCGACGTCAAGGCTGCTTTCACCTGTTGCTTCGAGGAGTTCGTGGTTGTTGGGTTTGAGGAGGTCCGCCCCGGCCCGCGCTGCGGCGACGATCCCGGGACCGGAGGTGTCGACGACGGCGGGAATCCCGGCGTCGTGCGCCAGGCGCACCAGCGCGGGATAGAAGTCGGCGGGCGCACCGGGCGGCAGGCTCCCGGAACCGACAAGCACTCCCGCGCTTTGCCCGTCCGGGTTGTCGAAGTGCAGGGCGTCGACAACGGCGGCGGCGAGCGCCTGCCATTCGGATGGTTGAAGGGAGCACCCCTCTTCATTGAAGATGGACGTTTCGCCGCCCACCGTATCGACGAGGGCGATGCTGCGCCGGGTATCCGAGGCGACTGGAATCAGGCGATGCGGCACGCCGCTGCTGCGGAGTTCGGCGGCGAATTCGGCACCGGCCGCGCCTCCCGAGGGCGCGAGCGCCAGCACGGGATGGCCCAGCTGGTGGGCCACGCGGGCGACGTTGAGGCCCTTTCCGCCTGCGCGGCTGAGCGGTGCGGCAACGCGATGGCTTGCTCCGGGGGTGATCCCGGCGACGTGGTAGCTGAGGTCGATGGCCGGATTGGGCGTGACGGTGATGACCCGTTTGATGGCCCCGTTCATCGGCCCGACCCCGTGCCGGAAGCGGCCTTCGCAGCCGGGAGCAATGCCCGGGCCCTCATGGCGGCGCCGAGCAAACCCGCATCCTGTCCCAGTTGGGCGCGCATGATGATGGGCCGCCGTTGGAAGTCGAGCAGCTCGTCGAGGCGCGAACGCAACGGCTGGAGGAGCCCTTCCCCCGCTTCGGCCAGTCCGCCGCCCACCACCACTGCCTCGGTGCCGATGATGCTGACGCACTGGCTGAGGCTGAAGGCGAGGGCGTCCACGGCGTCGGCCCAGATCCGGGCCGCAAGGGCGTCGCCGGCTGTGGCCCGTTCGAGGACTTCACGGGCACCCGCGCGCGGAGTTCCGGCTTTGTCGCTGTAACGCCGGGCGATCGCTCCGGCGGAGCCGACTGCCTCAAGGATCGTGTGGCCGGGCCCGTCGGGGTCCGGAACGAGGGCGTGGCCCAGTTCCCCGGCGAAGCCGCCCGCGCGCACCGGGTATCCGTCGGAGATGACGGCGGCGGCAATTCCGGTGCCGACCACCATCACCACGACGTTTCGAAAGTCCTTGGCGGCTCCGAAGCGGCATTCTGCTTCGGCCGCCGTGCTGACGTCATGCCCGAAGGAGACCGGCATTCCGAGGCGCTGCGCGGCATTTTCCCCGAAGGGAAAGTTCCGCCAGCCAAGGTTCGCCGAATAGATCCCCACTCCGGTGTCGGAGTCCACGATTCCCGGAACCACGATGCACGCGGCCTTCGCCGGGTGGCCGGGGAACTCGGCGGCAAATTCCGACGCCAAGCCCTCGACGGCGTCCAGGATCGCCTCGCCCGGGCGCAAGGGATCGTGCGGCGTGGCGGTGCGGCGCAGGCCAAGGACATTCCCGGCCGTGTCCACAAGGCCTGCCTTCAGATCCGTCCCGCCCACATCGAAGGCCAGGACTGCGGATTCAGCGGCTCCGAGAACCATGGGATTGCCTAAGCCGTAGCGTTCAGGACAACAGAGCGCGTCAGGTTGCGCGGCAGATCGGGATTGAGGCCGCGCACGCGTGCCCGCTCCAGCGTGACCTTATGGACCCGGGCCAGCTCGGCGAGCGGGTGCTTGCCGGTGTGGACGTAGAGGGCGCCGGTGCGGCCCATGTCGGCATCCAGGCCCTCGGGCTGCGGGCCGAAGATCCACGTCACCCGGCCAGGGGCCGCGATGGAAATGGGACCGTGCCGGTATTCCATTGCCGGATAGGATTCGGTCCATCCCTGCACTGCTTCGCGCATCTTGAGGCCGGCTTCGTGGGCCAGGCCAACGGTCCAGCCGGTACCGAGGAAGGTGAACTGTTCGGCGTCGAGCAGCTCCTGGGAAACAGCTTCGGTCACAGCGGTACGGGCGTCCTCGATTGCATCGCCTAGTTCGATGCCCAGGCTCGCGAGGAGGTACACCAGGGCGGTCGTGGCGAAGCGGGTCTGGACCACCGACTTCTCGTCCGCGTAGGGAAGGCCGATCACGACGTCGGCCAGCGTGGTGATGGGCGAATCCACGTCCCCGATCACCGCGATGGTGCGGACTTTCCCACGCAAGGCCTCGAGGAGTTCAAGCACCTCCGTGGTGGTTCCGGAGCGCGTAATGGCGATGACGGCGTCGTATTGGCGGCCGGCACTGTTGTGATTGAGGAAGGCTTCCGACGCTGCAAACGCGTCGGTGACACCTTTGCCCGCGGCTTCGCGGGCAGCGGCATAGCTCTGCGCCATGAACCACGAAGTACCGCAACCGACGACGGCGATCCGCGCACCGTCAGCGGGAAGCAGGCGCCCTGCCTTGGCTTGCTCAAGTTCGCATTGCCCGATGGCCCGCTGCCAGACCTCGGGCTGCGAAACAAGCTCTTCTTCCATGAAGGCCCCGAGGGTGTTGTTACTCATCGCACTTACCATTCCTGTCCGCGCTTCTTCGACGCACTCTTCAACACTCAACCATTTGACGTTTTATGATCCATATAAACACTAAACGATCATATTCAATCGCACAAGGATCGCGGAGGGCTTCAGCGCGCCGCGCAAAAAAGCAGGGCCCCTCCATCTGGAGGAACCCTGCTTTTGTGTGCCGGATTGAGTTGCTACACCGCCCGGATACCCGCCCGCCACACCGCGAAAGTCAGCGGAATACCGGGCCGGTACGCCAAGTGCGTGGCCGACGGCGCCTTGAGCATGTGCAGGTCGGCGCGGTGCCCGACGGCGATCGAACCCACCGCCCGTTCGCCGTCGACATCGTTGCCCGACTCCCTGCCTAGCGCGAGAGCACCGCCATACGTGGCCGCCCGGACGGCCTCGTGGACGCTCAAGTGCATCTGCAGCACCGCCGTGGTGACGCAGAAGGCGATGGAACTCGTGTAGGAGGTGCCCGGATTGCAGTTCGCGGCCAAGGCGATCTGCACCCCGGCGTCGATCAAGGCGCGGCCCGGGGCGAGCGGCTGGCGGGTGGAAAGATCGCAAGCGGGCAGGCAGGTGGCAACCGTGCCGCGCGTGCCCGTTCCGGTAGAGGCATCCCAACCGCTCCAGGTTCCGGCGAGCGCTTCGATGTCCGCAGCCGAAAGGTAATTGACGTGGTCGACGCTGGCGGCACCGAACTCCACGGCCAGCTGCACGCCGGGACCCTCACCCAATTGGTTGCCATGGACACGCAGGCCCAGGCCCGCATCGCGGCACGCGGTCAGGACCCGGCGCGATTGCTCCTCGGTGAAAGCGCCGCGCTCGCAGAAGACATCGGCCCACTTGACGTACGGGCGGACGGCGTCGAGCATCGGACCGCAGACGAGGTCCGTGTATTCCTCGGCGTCGGCTCCGGCCGGGACCAGGTGCGCGCCGAGGTAGGTGACTTCATCGACGGTCGCCGCCGCGATGCGTGCGCTGCGGGCCTCGTTTTCGAGGTCCAGTCCATAGCCGGTCTTGCTCTCGAGGTACGTGGTGCCTTGGGAGACGGCTTCGGCCACGCGCCCGGCGGCGAGCCGGGTCAGTTCCCCATCGCTCGCGGCCCGCGTCGCGCCGGTGGTGACGGCGATGCCGCCGGCGCTGTAGCTCTGGCCGGCCATCCGTGCCTCGAATTCGGCGGTGCGGTCCCCGGCGAATATCAGGTGTGAGTGCGAGTCAACCCAGCCCGGGAGCACGGCGCGGCCTTCCGCGTCCACGTGCTGATCGGCCGAGGGAGCCTCCGACGCCGGACCGATCCAGGAAATCCGCTCACCTTCGATCACGACGGCGGCGTCCTTGAGGACGCGGTGCCCAGCGTCCTGGGTCATCAGTTCGCCGATGTTGCTGATTAGTGTGCTCGTCTGCCCGCTCATGAACCTATTGTTCAACGGCGGATGGACCATCGGGCCGCTGCGAGCTCCCTCGGTGTCCGGGATGCCGGACTAGTGCCGGATGTATAGTCCAGGATTTCCGCGGCCGCGAGCTCCGCGATGGCGGAAGAGGTCTGGAAACCGTAGCCGCCTTGCCCCGCAAGCCAGAAGAAGCCGGGAGCCTCGGCGTCGAAACCCACCACCGGCACCCCGTCGGCGGCTTCAGTGCGCAACCCGGTCCAGGCTTTGGCCACTGCGCGGATGCCCAACGAGGTGATCGAATTCAACCGGGTCACGAGCTCTTCCACGTCGCCGGGCCGCGGCTGCGCGTCTTCAGGGCCGCTCGGCACCGTCTCCGACGGCGAAATGAGCACCTGTTCGCCTTCGCGCCGGAAGTAGTACGTGTCATCAGCGGCGCACACCATGGGGCTCCCGGGCGGAAGCGGGTGCTCGACGTCGACGATTGCCGCCGTGCGCCGGAACGGCTGCAAGCCCAGCTTCTCCACCCCGCTGAGCACCGCGAGTTCATCTGCCCAGGCACCTGCCGCGTTGACGACGACAGCGGACTGGAAGCCTTCCAGCCCGGCGCCCACTTGCCAGCCGGAGCCGAGGCGTTGGGCCGAATGGACCCTGGCGCCGGTGATGATGTCCACTCCCCCGGCCTCGGCACGTTGCCGGTGGTCCTCCAAGAGCACGGGCGTGTTGCAGGCGAATGACTCTTTATCCAGGCCAGCCGCCGTGAACGATGCTGGATTCAGGGCCGGGCACAGCTCGAGGGCTTCGGCATGCGTGATGGGGTGCATGTGCCCGCTGGCTTCTGCCTTGACGGTGGCTTCGTCGCCCACCAACATGAACGAGCGCGGTTCCAGGACCGGCACCAGCAGTGCGGCGTCGCGGGCTGCCATCAGCTCCAGCGTGCGGACGGTGAGTTCCTGCACGACGGCGGGTCCGTAGCTGGGGATCAGCTGCCGGGCCGAGCGGGAGGACGTGTGGTAGGCCAGTGTCTGTTCGGCTTCCACCAGGGCCACCGAACACTGGCCTGCCAGCGCTGACGCGAGCGACAACCCCGCGATGCCTCCCCCGACAATTACCACATCATAATTTGCAGCCATTCCCCCATCCTGTCAGCGCGCAGGCCCAGATGCGAGGGGGCTACTCCGTGGCGGAGGGTTTGATGCCGCTGTAGGGAGTCCACCACGTGAGCGGCTCCGTGACGGTGAAGCGCCGCCCGGAGATCGAATCCGCGGGAACCCGCACGAAATGGTCCTTCTTGCCGGATTCCCAGGGAAACAGGGGCAGCGAGAACGAGTTGATGACGTCGTCCAGCTGTTTGACGGGCGCCGCCTTCCCGTGGAGGACAACACTCCATGCGACGCCGGTGTTGGGGTCGACGCCGTCGACTTCCATGGCTACCGGGAATTCACCCAGGGCCGCGGCGAGCTTTGTGCCCGCCCCGGTCCGGAAGACAACCGTCCCTTGGTCCACGGTGTAATTGATCGGAAAAATGTCAGGGTGGTCTCCGAGCCACACGGCCAGCCTGCCGACGGACACGCCCCTCAGGAGATTCCAGCATTGCTGCGAATCCAACACCTCGGTTACACGTTGTGCTGCATCTTTGTCCATGCTGCAGATACTAGGCCTCCGATCCCCCTCGGGACAGGGCTGAGGCAAAGGGGTTCAGCGCAGGTACTGGAGTTCCTTGAAGTGGCCGACGTAGTCGTCCAGGAGCGCTTCTGCCACCCTGACCGAGTCCACGAGCGGGTTCAACGCCATCGCCTTGTAGGCGGAGCTCCGGGAACCCGTGAGCGCAGCGTCGATCGTGGCCCGTTCCACCGCTTTGGCATTGACGACGAGCCCGCGCGCGTAGTCCGGAAGAGAATTGGCCGGGAGCAGGCGGACTCCGCGGGCATCCACGAGGCAGGGCGCCTCGATGACCGCGCCGTCGTCGAGCTCAGCGAGGGTGCCGTTGTTGGGGACGTTCAGAATCAGCCGGGCCGATTCGTCCTGGCTGATGGCACGCATGATCGCCAAGGCAACGGCCTCGTAACCGCCCGACACCAGATCCTCGGCGTCGCGTTCGAACGTACCGGCCGCGTCCCTGTTGCTCTGCATGTACGTCTCTTCGCGATCCAGCTTGGTCTTTTCCCAGAGCCTAAGGGCCGACTTCGACGACGGGACCCCCGGAGCGGGCTCCGCACCGCCGTCGTTCGCTTCCGCCAACCCGCTGTAGAAGGACGACTGCTGCCGCGCCAAGTAGGCGCCGCGGGTAGTTCCGGCGCGCCGGTCGGCATCGAGCGCCTCGCGCTTGAAGTAGTAGTAGTGCAGATACTCGTTGGGAACCGCACCCAAGGCCTTCATCCACGAAGCGCCGAACAGCCGGCCCTCTTCGAAGGACTCGATGGCGCCGTCGTCGGAGAGAAGCCGCGGCAGGACATCCGTACCATCGACCACCAGCCCGCGCAGCCAACCCAGGTGGTTCAGGCCGATGTAGTCGATCTCCACGGCGCCATCCCGAAAAGCCGCAGCACCACGGTGGACTCCGGCGGCGAGCAGGCAGCGCCGGGCGAGCCCGACGGGCGAATCGCAGATCCCCACCACTTTGTTGCCGAGGACCCGCGTCATGACCTCGGTGATGACCCCGGCCGGGTTGGTGAAGTTGATGAACCAGGCGTGCGGGGCATGCTTCTTCACTGCCTCGGCGATGTCCAGGACCACGGGAATGGTCCGCAAGGCATAGGAAATTCCGCCGGCGCCGACGGTCTCCTGCCCGATGACACCGTGCGCGAGGGCGATCCGCTCATCGGCGGCGCGCCCCTCCAGCCCGCCCACCCGGATGGCGGAGAAGATGAAGTCGGTACCCGGCAGGGCTTCCGACAGCGCCGTGAACGTCCTCACCGAGGGAGCGTCGGGCACCCCCTCGGCCATCTCGGCGAGGACCTTGGCCACCACGCCCAGGCGCGCGGGGTCGGCATCGAACAGTCTCAGTTCGGTGACCCGTCCGGGCCCATGGTCCGACAGCAGTGCTGAATAGACCAGGGGTACCCGGAATCCCCCGCCGCCCAGGATGGTGAGGATCATGGGAACTCAGAGCCCCGCGGCCGCGCGGCTCTTCACGAAGGCCTGGACGCAGGCTTCGACGTCCTCGGAGCTGTGCGCGGCCGAAAGCTGCACGCGGATCCGGGCAGCTCCCTTGGGTACCACGGGGTAGCTGAACGCCGTGACGAACACTCCATGGTGGAGCATCTCGTCGGCAACCTTCGCGGCCGCCACAGCGTCGCCGAACATCACCGGAATGATGGCGTGTTCGCCGTCGAGCAGTTCGAAGCCTTCCTCGCTCATGCGACGGCGGAACAGGGCAGCGTTCTCGAAGAGCCTGGAGCGGAGCTCGCCCGAGCCCTGGACCAGCTCAATGGCCTTGATGGTGGCGGCGACGATGGCCGGCGCCAGCGAGTTGGAGAACAGGTAGGGGCGGGCCTTCTGGCGCAGCATGGCGATGATTTCGCCGCGGCCGGAGACGTAGCCGCCCGAGGCGCCGCCAAGGGCCTTGCCGAACGTGCCGGTATAGATGTCGATCCTGTCGGAAACACCCGCGTGTTCCGGAGTTCCGGCGCCGGTGGCTCCCATGAAGCCGACGGCGTGGGAATCGTCCACCATGACCAGGGCGTCGTGTTTTTCGGCGAGATCGCAGATGGCTTCGAGCGGCGCGAGGTAGCCGTCCATGGAGAAGACGCCATCCGTCACGATGATCTTGCGCCGGGCCGGGGCATCGCCGGTGGAGGCTTCGACCAGCTTGGCTTCGAGGTCAGCCATGTCCTGGTTGGCGTAGCGGAAGCGCTTGGCCTTGCTGAGCCGGATGCCGTCGATGATGGAGGCATGGTTCAGGGAATCAGAGATGATGGCGTCCTCGGCCCCGAACAGGGACTCGAAAACGCCTCCGTTGGCGTCGAAGCAGCTCGAGAAGAGGATGGTGTCTTCGGTTCCCAGGAACTGTGAGACCCGGGCTTCGAGCTCCAAGTGCAGGTCCTGGGTGCCGCAGATGAAACGCACGGAGGCCATGCCGAAACCGCGCTCGTCCATCGCGGACTTGGCGGCCGAGATGATGTCCGGGTGGTCTGCCAGGCCAAGGTAGTTGTTGGCGCAGAAGTTCAGGACGGTGTTCGCCGGCTGCCCGAGCTGGCCTGCCGAGATGTGGCTGGCCTGCGGCGAGTCTATGTGGCGTTCGGTCTTGAAGAGGCCTGCGGTGCGGATCTCTTCAAGTTCGCCCTGCAGCTGGTCTTTGATGCTTGAGTACATGGTGGCTCCTGGTACTGGGGTCTTGGGGAGGACTTTACGGTGTCTTAGATGTCGGTCCAGTCGAGGACAACCTTGCCGCCGGTGCCGGCGCGGGCGATTTCGAAGCCCTTTTCCCAGTCGGTGGCGGACAGCTTGTCCGTGACGACGGCGGAAATGCGGCTGTGCAGCTCGGGGTTGGAGGACAGCATGGCGCTCATGGCGTACCAGGTTTCGTACATTTCGCGGCCGTAGATGCCCTTCAGGGTCAGCATGTGGGTGACCACTTTGCCCCAGTCGATGTCGATGGACTGGCTGGGCAAGCCGAGCATGGCGATCCGTCCGCCGTGGTTCATGTTGTTGATCATCTCAGGCAGGGCCGTGGGATGCCCGGACATTTCCAGGCCGATGTCGAACCCTTCGCGCATGCCGAGCTCGAGCTGGGCATCCTTGACGCGCATCTTCGACACGTCGACGGCGAGGTCCACGCCCATCTTCCGGGCGAGTTCAAGGCGGGGAGCGGACACGTCCGTGATGGCGATCTTGCGGGCACCGGCGTGGCGCGCGACGGCGATTGCCATGAGCCCGATGGGTCCGGCACCGGTGATGAGCACGTCCTCGCCGACGAGCGGGAAGCTCAGGGCGGTGTGGACGGCGTTGCCGAAGGGGTCGAAGATGGCGCCGAGCTCCGGGGTGATGGAGGGATCCTGGTGGACCCAGACATTGGTCTCCGGAATCACGACGTATTCGGCGAAAGCACCATCGCGCTGCACGCCCACGGACACCGTGTGGATGCACATCTGGCGGCGGCCCGCACGGCAATTGCGGCAGATGCCGCAGACCACGTGGCCTTCACCGGAGACGCGGTCACCGACCTTGACGTCGCGGACGTCCTCGCCCACGGAGACCACTTCGCCGTAGAACTCGTGACCGGCGATCAGGGGAGTCTCGATGATGCTCTGCGCCCAGGCATCCCAGGACTGGATGTGCAGGTCGGTTCCGCAGATGCCGGTAGTCATGACGCGGATCTTGACGTCGCTGGGACCTGCCTCCGGCTCGGGCCGTTCGACGAGTTCAAAACCAGCGTGGGGACCGGACTTGTAGAGAGCCTTCATGGGTCTTCCTAACTCAAGGGATTGGGCCGTTTGTGTGCCGTTTCACTTCATTGAAGCCCCACGGACTGTTTAGCACAACTAGGTTTTTCTCAATCAACGATTTAGCATTTGCTAAATGGAAGTACATCAGCTCCAAATGCTCAGGGAACTAGGAGATCTCGGCAGTGTCAAGGCCGTGGCCGAGACGCTCATGGTCACTCCCTCGGCCGTCTCCCAGCAGCTCGCCCTCCTGCAGAAGTCGGTGGACGTGCCGCTGACCCGCAAGGAAGGCCGCGCCCTGGTGCTCACCGACGCCGGCCGGGTCCTCGCCGACGCCGGAGCCGCCGTCGTGAATGCGCTCGCGGACGCCCAGGCCGCCATCGGCGCCTACCACGACTCGCCTGGTTCGACCGTGACCGTGAGCGCCTTCCACAGTGCGGGGCAGGCTTTGTTCGCTCCGCTCGCGGCATTGCTGACCACCGCCCGCAACGCGGCCCCTGAAAACAGCGTTCCCCGCGTGAAGCTCGCCGACGAAGACGTTGCCCAGGAAGACTTTCCCGGCCTGGCCGCGCGCTATGATCTGGTGCTGGCGCACCGGATGGAGCACAGCCCCGAGTGGCCCACCGACAAAGTAGCCGTGATTCCGCTCGCCGACGAACCGCTCGACGTCGCGCTGCCTGCCGGGCACCCGCTCGCGGCGCGCCGCGAACTCAGGCCGGCCGACGTCGTCGGGCAGCCCTGGGTGACCAGCCGCGACGGTTACTCCCCCGCCGACGTGCTGACCGCCGTCGTCGCCGTCAGCGGGCGTCCGGCCGATGTGCTGCACCGCATCAACGACTATTCCACCGTGGCCTCGCTCGTGGCCGACGGCGGCGCGATAGGTTTGCTCCCGCGGTTCACCGCCCAGCGCGTCCTGGACGCCGGCGTGGTGCTGCGTCCACTGGCGGGGGTGAATTCCGTGCGCAAGATCGACATCCTGGCGAGGCCGGAAACCCTGAAACGGAAATCGGTCATGACGGTCTGCGAAGCACTGCAGACCGTCATGACCGAACTCGCCGGGGGCACCTCACAGCCCAACTGACTCGCATTTAATGTCGTTATGAGGCCCCAAAACGACAACAAATGCGAGCCAGTTGGGCGCGGCCTCTAGAGTTCCCGGACCCGGGCCGGCTGGCCGGCGTCGAAATATTCCACGAGTTCTTCGGGCAACGCCGGAACCCGCTTCGAACAACCGTCACCACGGAGGGACTCGGTGGCGAGCACTCCCGCGGCCACGGCCTCCCGGGCTGCGATCGGCGAGGTCGCGGTGGCTCCCCCGTCCTTGGCGAAACGCAGGAACTCAGCGATGAGCAAGGGGTCCGCGCCGCCATGGCCGCCTTCTCCCTCGCGGACCTCGACCCGCTGGTCGGGCTCGGCGAAACCGTTTGTGCGCGTGGTCCATACGTGGATCTGGTCGCCGGCCCCGTCACCGAAGTTCTCCATCCTGCCTTTGGTGCCGATCACCGTGTAGTTCCGCCAATAGTCCGGGGTGAAGTGGCACTGCTGGTACGAGGCGAGCACACCGTTGTCCAGGACCATGTTCATCATCGAGATGTCCTCGACGTCAATCGTCTCGGCGAGATCCGTCTGTTCGGTGGGAGGCCAGTTGTCAACCGAGAACCAATCCCCCATCCGGCGCCCCGTGTTGTCGCGACGGGACGCGACGTCCCCGTAGACGGCCAGATCGCCGATCGCCTGCACCGTGGTGCTGTATCCCCCGGCGAGCCAGTGGATGACGTCGATATCGTGCGCGCCCTTTTGCAGCAGCAGCCCTGTGGTGTTGGCACGCTGGGCATGCCAATCCTTGAAATAGTAGTCCCCGCCGTTCCCCACGAAGTGCCTGCACCAGACTGCCTTGACGTCACCGATGGTCCCGGCCTGGATGATCTCTCGCATCTGTACCACCACCGGCATGTGCCGCATGTTGTGGCCCACGTAGAGCCGCGTTCCGGTGTCGAAGGCTGTCTGGAGGATGAGGTCGGCCGCTTCGAGCGTGACGTCGAGCGGTTTTTCGCAGAAGGTGGGGATGCCCGCTTTGAGCGTCCGGACGGCGACGGCGGCGTGCTGGTTGTCCGGGGTCAGGACCAGGACCGCGTCCAGGTCGGAGGCCAACAAAACGTCCAAATCGTCGGTGATGACCGCCGTCGGGATCTTCTCGGCCGCGTCGGCCCTGCCGCGCTCGCCCAGGTCGCACACGACCGTGACTTCCGAACCCTGGCCAGGTTGATGCGCGTGGCGCCACAGTGACGACCGTAAGCCGAATCCGACGATGCCTACTTTGAGGTCCATAAGTACTTTCCTAACTCGATAAGTTGATGCGCTGGCGTGTTTGACCCACGCGCTGCGCGATTCCCTGGTTGACCAGCTCGCGAACCCTCCGGTAATGAAGGGGGTCGTAGCTGAAGCTGTCCATGGCGAGGCTTCCGCCCGAGCCGTCCGTATCGATGAGCGCCAGCGCCTCCTCGCGACCGGCCAGCTGGGCCAGGAGCGAGAGTGCCCGGTGGTCCCACATGGCCTGGGCGAACACCTTGTAACGGATCGATTCCCACGGCACCCCGTCCGGTCCCGGGTAGACCATGAAGGCATCGCCGCCCGGAAAGGCTCCCCCGGCACAGGTGTCCTTGAACGGGTCCACGGGCGCCAGGGAATGAGCCGTGTTGTAGAAGTTGAATCCCCAATGCAGGAATCCCGCACATTCCTGGGCGAAGAGCTGGTGGCCCAACACCCGGTTTCGCACTGAAGGCATGGAAATGAACCGGTTGGCAACGCCGGTATCCTGGGCGACGCAGTAATAGACCCACAGATCCTTCACCCCGGCCGCCAGGAACGGCGCCACGGCGTCGGTTGCCACCACGGGATTCGGCACGGCGCCGCTGCTGTAGAACTCGAAGTCGCTCAAGGCGTCAACCACCGTCAGCCCGTCCAGGAGATCCGCGACGATGGCCTTTGCCTGTTGGTATCCCGCCAGGGCCTCGGCGCCCTCCGGTTCATCGGAAAGGTGGAAAATGACCCGATCAAGGGACCAATGCTCTGCCAGGAAGGAGCGCAGGGCCGGCAGCAGCCCGGCCATGAGCTCCCGGTATGAAGCAGCCGTTGCCGGAACGTCCCAGCCGAAGCGCCGTTCGAGTCCCTGGGCAGTCTCCACGTAGATCGCCGGGGTCGCCTTGGCCCCCCATTGGGTGAAGAAATGGGCGATTTCCAAGTACTCTATGCCGTGTTTGGCACACAGGCCCACCCAGCGCAGCAGCTTGTTGAAATCAAAGTGGTAGCCGGAATCTTCGCGAATCCCGATCAGCTGGGTGGGCAGCCTCGTTCCCCCGACTGCTGTGTCGAGCGGAGGGGTCCATGTGGGCGTCAGGAGCGAGTTGGCGCCCATCCTTGCCGCGGATCCCATGAAGGCATCGATGATCGACCAATGCTCCGCGCCGAAGACCCCGACGCCGTAGTGGCTCGCCAAGCCGTCGCAGTGGAACCAGTGGGCGTTCACGATCTCCAGTTCCGGGGCCCGCACGGGCATCACGGTGACGCAGATGTGGGTGCTGAAGAGCGTGTTGCCTTCGGCGTCCCGCACGGAGATCCCGAGTTCGTGCTCGCCGGCGTTCTCGGCGGATGGCACCACGAAGTCGATCCATGCAGCCGTCCACTGCCCGTAGAGGGGCCTGATCAACCCATCCGGGGCTGGCCGCAAAAGGTCTGGATACAGTCCGGGGGCGTCCCGGTCGTAGCCGCCGTCATGCTGCGGGAATGCCGCCAAGGAACACGGCACCAGCTCAACCTGCGAAATGGTGGCGAACCCTGCCGACGGACCATCGATTGCAACTTCCAACGCCCCCGCCAGCCGAAAACCGTGCTTCATCGGCGGCCTGAGGGCCACTTGGACCGACGCTGTCTCGCCGGGGAAAACGGACACCGGGATGGTCCTGTCGAACGGCCGTGGTGGAGCGTCCGGGTAGACCTTTTCCAAGGAGTCCGCCAATACGAACGACCAGCCGTCCAGCTGGACCGGGTTCTGTTCCGTCAAGGGCTGCGATCCTTTCCTGCGCGGGTCTTTGCGTGGGGTCTTTACTTGAGTCCGGAGCGGCCGATGCCCGCCATGACACGCTTCTGCATGAGCAGGAACATGATCAGGATCGGGGCCATGGCCATGAGCGATGCCGCCATGAGGATCGGGTAATTGTTGGCGTGCTCACCCTGGAGGTTCGAAAGCCCGACGCTCAACGGTGCGGCGTTCGCCGTCGACGTCACCACCAAAGGCCACAAGAGGTCATTCCAGGACCACAGCACGGTAATGATGACCAGGGCCCACAGACCGTTTGCTGCCAAAGGCAGCATGACCCGGAAGAAGATCTGGAACGGATTGGCGCCGTCGAGCCGTGCCGCGTCTTCGAGTTCGTCCGGGAGGCCCATGAAGAACTGACGCATCAGGAACAGTCCGAAGGCGCTGAAGATGCCCGGAGCCACGATGCCGGCGATGCTGTTCAGCCAACCCAGGTTTTGGATGATCTGGTATTGCGGGATCAGGAACAACTGCGACGGCACCATGATGATCGACAAGACGACGGCCAGGATGAGCCCTTTGAACCGGAACTGCATCCGCGCGAAGGCGTAGCCCGCCATGGAGCAGAGAAGCACCTGCCCGATCACGCGGATGACCGTGATTGCCACCGTCACCCAGAGCTGGGAACCGAAGTTCATGGACGTGAAGACATCCGCGAAGTTGTGCCACTGGACAATGCTGGGCCACAGGGTGGGCGGAGTGCTTTGGACTTCTGCGTTCGTCGAAAGCGACATGACGATCTGATAGAGGAGCGGCGAGATCATGGCCAGCCCGCCAATGGCCAGTACGCAGTGCGCCAGGACGTTCGAGCCTTGCTTGCCTCCCCTTGTCCCCCGGTTTTTCCCTGCCGGGCGCGGGGCACCTCTGCCCTTGGTGCTGCGGCTTTTGCCGTCCCGGCCCTTGGGTGCGCCTCCGGCTTGAGGCGGATCTGCAACCGGTCCGCTGCGCCGCGATTCGACGCCGCTTTGTGTTGAGAGCATCGATTCAGACATAGTTGACCCACCTCTTCTGGATACGGAATTGGAATGCGGTCAGAAGAGCGATGATGACCAGGATCAGGATGCCGATGGCTGCCGCATAGCCCTTGTCGTTCTGCAGGAAGGCCTGGTTGTAGAAGATGTACACGAGGCTTTGCGTCTGCGGCATGGCCAGGTTCGCTTTCCCCATCATCACGTACAGCAGATCGAACAGCTGGAAGCCGCTGATCACGGTGACGATCGTGACGAAGAAGATGCTGGGCGTCAACAGCGGAACGGTGATGCTGAAGAATTGGCGCATCCGGCTGGCCCCATCCATCTCCGCGGCTTCGAAGAGCTCACGCGGAATCTCGCGAAGTCCCGCGCTGATGATGATGAGGTTGAATCCCAGCGACATCCAAAGACCCACGGTAGCCACGGCGAGCAGCGCGAATCCCGGCGTCGATGTCCAATAAGGGCCGTGGATCCCGAACAAGCCCAGGAACCAGTTGATGGGTCCGAAGTCGCCGTTGTAGATCAGCCTCCACACGATCCCGACGGCGGCCGGCATGGTGATGTACGGAATGAAGTACAGCGTCCGGTACAGGGCCGCGAAGCGCAGGCCGGGACGCTCGATCAGGGACGCAAGGATGACCGCGATGGGAATCCCCAGCAGCACGACCACCGTATAGATCAGCGTATTGAGGATTGATTGCGGAATGGTGGAATCCGCGAACATCCGCACGTAGTTGTCCAGGCCGATGAACTTGGTTCCGCCGAAGACCCCCCACTTGGTGAAGCTGTAATAGAACGTCTGGACGATCGGCCAAAGATAGAACACGCCGATTCCCGCAACGGTTGGCACCACGAACAACCACGGCCACCAGCCATCCGACTTGGATTTTCCATTGCGGTGGTCCCCCGCTGCTTGGGCGGCATGGACACTCTTGGATGCCGGCGTCAGGATCTGGGCTTTCATGATTCTTTGGCCAGCGCTGCATTCATCTGGCTGGCAAGGTCCTTGGCGACGTCGGCAACCGGCTTGGTCCCGGCGAAGGCCTGCGGCAGCAAGGTGTTCTCGAGTTCGTTCCAGGCGGCCGTGTTGGCAGACGCCGGATAGGGCGAGGCATCCTTGGCGAGGTCGAGGAAGACGGTGAGGTCAACGGAGGGAACAGCCTTGACCCAGGCATCCTGGGTGCCGTTGAAGGCCGGGATGACGGTTCCGGTTTCCGCCTGGATCTTGGCCGCATCCTGGGTTCCCAGGAAAGCGACGAACGCCTGCGCCGCGGCAGGGTTCTTCGCATTGGCGGGAATCACGTTGGCAAGTCCGTGGATCACGCTCTGGTTGCTCTTCGGCCCCTTCGGGAGGCTGACAATGCCAAGATCGTCACCAAGAGCCTTTTGGGCCGGCCCGACGGTCCAGGAGCCGTCCATGGTCATCGCCAATTTCCTCGACGTGAACATGTCGCTTGAGGAGGTGTCCGTCAATTGCTGCATCGACGGCGATACGCCGGATTCGATCAGGTCGCGCCAGAACTGGAGGCCGGCGATTGATCCGGCGGAGTCGTATCCGGACTTCTTGCCGTCGGCCGAGATGATGGTCCCGCCGGCTTCGATCATCGTGTTGTAGTAGCTGGTCTGGCCGCCCGTGAGGTCGCCGGCGTATCCGTAGACGCCCTTGCCCTGGTAGAACTTGGAGAGTTTGGCACCGGTGGATTTCACGTCGTCCCAGGTCCAGCTGGATGTCGGCTCGGACACCCCGGCTTCCTTGAAGAGCGCCTTGTTGTAGAAGAGCGCACTGGTATCGAAATCCTTGGGGACCCCGTAGAAGGCCCCGTTGACCGTGTACAGGTCCACGAGCGCCTTCGGGTAATTGGCGGTATCCACTGCCTTGCCGGACACCAAGCCGTCCAGCGGCATCAGCTGGTTGTTTTGCGCGTAAAGCTTGATGTGCGGGCCATTCATCCAGAAGACGTCCGGCAGGGTGTTGCTGCTTGCCTGGGTCTGGATCTTCGTCCAGTAGGCAGAACCCTTCGACGGCGTGACGTCGATGGTGACTTTTATGTTCGGGTACTGCTTGTTGAATTCGGTCACGATTTTCTGCATCGCGGGCTTTTGCGCCGCGTCCCAGATGGCGTAGCTCAGCTCCGCGCTCAGGTCCTTCGCGGGAGCAGCGTAGGCGGCCTTGGCTGCGCTACCCCCGGCGGCACTGTTTCCGCCGCAGGCGGCGAGCGAAACGACGGCGGCACCGGCAGCCGCAAAGGAAAGGAATGACCTGCGGGTCACGTTGTGGTTCATAAGAATTCTCCGATGTCTTGGTCAGAAGACCGACGGTCCTTCGGGGGCGGGCCCGCATTCGGCGAACAGCCAACCCAGCTGGTGTTGTGCAGTCGATCACATCATGTTAATCGTTTAAAGGCAAGATTCTGAATGATCTTTCCTTAACTTTTTCGGGCCGAAAACGTCACCAAAGTGCAAAAAGGGATGGGTCGCGTGATCATCGGGCACGCGCCTCGACAAACCGCGGGGATGGCACCGGGTCGGCACCGGGTTCTTGCACCGGGCGCCCCGGATTTCACGCAGAGGGCGCTGAGTCCCTCACGATGAGCTTCCACGGGAATTCGAGGATGCGCGCGGGTCCATCGGGATTCTCTGCACGGTCGAGCAGGAATGCGGCCAGGCCATCGAAAAAGCCTTCAGGACCAACGGTGGTCAACGACGGCGTCATGCGCTCGCCTTCGGTGGTGTTGCCGATACCGATCACTTCGACGTCTTCTGGAATGCGGAGTTGCAGCCGTTGGGCCGCGTGGATGGCGGCTATTGCCGCGAAGTCGGTGGTCGCATAGATCGCGGTCGGACGGTCCGCCCGCTGAAGGAGCCGCAACGCCGCATCGAACGCGCTGAGTCCGTCGCGGTCGTACGCCTCGACGTAGTCGTCCCGGTACTCCAAACCGGCTTTGGCAAGGCCGCGCGTGTAGGCGCCCAGGCGGATGTCGAGGGTACTCATCGAAGGTGCCGAGGAGATCAGGCAAGCCACGCGGCGATGCCGGGCGGTGAGGTGCTCCACTGCCAGATCGCATGACGAACCCACCACCGGCCGCACGACGTCGAATCCCTCAGGTTCCATGGTGTCGCTGAAAACCACCAGGCGCTGCAATCTTGCCGCCTGCGCCAGCAGTTCGACATCCCCGGGCTCGTCGGCGCCATCGATGAACGTCACGTCCGCGTTTTGCCGTTTGAGGGCCACCCGCCAGTCGGTATCGGCCAGGATCATCGGCGTAATGCCGTGCCGGGCCGCGGCCGTACCAACAGCGCGGCTTACGTCCAAGGCCCACGGATCCGAGATCATGGTGAGCGACAACATGAGCAGGTTCGTTCGGCCGGTGCGGATCGCCCGTGCCGATTGGTTGGGGCGATATCCGAGGGCGAGGGCCGCCTCTTGAACCCGCAGCACCGTAGCTGGCGCCACCCCGGAACCGCTCCTGCTGCCGTCCTTGCCGCTCCTGCCTGAAAGCACATAGGACACGGTCGCCGTCGAGACCCCCGCTGCAGCCGCCACGGACTTGATCGTGGGGCGCATTCGTCTCCTTCGTGGCTAAGCCGCCGGACCTCGGGCGTGGTCCGGCGGTAGTAGCATCATAGCCAGACGAACGGGTGCGGGTTCAGGAAGAGACGCTGCCGTAACCGAGCCGTCGCCCGCCATTGTTGGACGCAGCGGGCAAAGTACCCCCGACAATGCGGGTGGCCGTGACAGTGGTGCCGCTCTTCGTGCCGGAGACTGCGACGGTGTCGCCCGCCTTCAGGTCCGTGGCCTTGATGGTTTGGGGCGATGGCCTCTTGCCTTGCGTGCCGGTTCCGGAGGCGGGGAGCTTGACGATGGTAGTCGACGTTGTGATCCCGAAGCTCTGCGTGAAGCCATCATCGCTCTTCACGGAAATGCTCGTATCGCTGACGGACTGCACTGTGCCCCGCTGTGTCACGAGCGTCGTGTAGCTGCCGTCCTTGTTCTTGACCGTGAACTCGCCGTGGATCCCCGGTCCTGCGACGCCGCGGGGAAGGACGGGGAACGGCCGGACCTTGCCGGGCGACGGTGTGGCGGGCGACGTAGCCCCGGGCGACGGGGTGGCAGGCGAAGCCGTGCTGGTCGGCGTCGCGCTCACGACGTACTCGGGGATGACCTGGCCGGCAGCCCAGACTGCGGCCACACCACCGCCGCCCAGGACGACGACGATTCCGCCGGCGATGAGGGCCCTACGAACCCCCGGAGTCATGGTGGACATAGCCGAATCCTCTCTCCGCTCCTCCCGGTCCGGCAAAGGGGCGGGCAGCAAAGAACTGATGACTCCATGATGAGCCTTGAAGCTGTGTGACGGCTGTGGATCCTCACCCAACTAGTCCCCACCGCCTCCCTAACCTCGCTTCGCTCGGCCAGGGAACCCGGGCGGCGTGGGCCCCGCAGTTGTTGTCGTTTTGACGGCTCAAAACGACAACAACTGCGACCCGGTTGGGTGAGACGGGGTGGTCAGCCTTCGACGCCGAGGCGCTCCAGGATCAGCTCGCGCACACGGCCGGCGTCGGCCTGCCCGCGGGTGGCCTTCATGACTCCGCCGACGATCGCACCGATGGCCTGAAGCTTGCCGCCGCGGATCTTCTCCGCGACGTCGGGCTGGGCTGCCAGTGCGGCGTCGATCGCTTCCAGGAGGGGGCCGTCGTCGGACACGACGGCGAGGCCGCGCTTCTCGACGATCTCGGCCGGAGTGCCTTCGCCCGCGAGGACGCCGTCGAGCACCTGGGCAGCCATCTTGTTGTTGATCTTGCCGCCCTCGACGAGCTTGTTGAGCTCCACGATGGTTTCCGGCGTGACGCCGAGTTCGGAGGGGTCGACGTCGGCCGTCTTGGCGCGTCCGACGATCTCGCCCATCCACCACTTGCGGGCCACGGACGCGCTGGCACCGGCGGCGATGGTTTCCTCGATGGAGTCCATGACACCGGCGTTCACCACGTCGCGGAACTCGAGGTCCGAATAGCCCCAGTCGGCCTGGAGCCGCTTGCGTCGGGCCGCGGGCGGTTCGGGCAGCGTGGCGCGGAGTTCCTCGACCCATTCACGGGACGCGAGGACCGGAACGAGGTCCGGCTCCGGGAAGTAGCGGTAGTCGTCGGCGTCGGACTTGGCCCGGCCCGACGTCGTCGTGCGCGTGTCCTCGTGCCAGTGGCGCGTCTCCTGGATGACCGGCTCGCCGGAGTCCAGGACGGCGGCGTGGCGCTGGATTTCGTAACGGACGGCGTGCTCGACGGCGCGCAGCGAGTTCACGTTCTTCGTCTCGGAACGGATGCCGAAACGTTCGCGGCCGTGCGGGCGCAGCGAGACGTTGGCATCGCAACGGACGTTGCCGCGTTCCATCTTGGCGTCGGAAACACCGAGGTTCTTGACGATTTCGCGCACCGCGGCAACGTAGGCCTTGGCGAGCTCGGGTGCGCGGCTGCCGGCGCCCTCGATCGGCTTGGTGACGATTTCGACCAGCGGAACACCGGAACGGTTGTAGTCCACCAGCGAGTAATCGGCACCCTGGATGCGGCCCGTGGCGCCACCCATGTGGGTCAGCTTGCCGGCGTCCTCTTCCATGTGTGCGCGCTCGATCTCGACACGGAACACTGTGCCGTCCGAGAGTTCGATGTCCAGGTAGCCGTCGTACGCGATGGGCTCGTCGTACTGGGACGTCTGGAAGTTCTTCGGGGTGTCCGGGTAGAAGTAGTTCTTCCGGGCGAAGCGGCAGTACTCGGCGATCTTGCAGTTCAGGGCAAGGCCGATCTTGATGGAGGATTCCACTGCGGTCTTGTTCACCACGGGCAGGACGCCGGGCATGCCGAGGTCCACCTCGTTGACGTTGGTGTTCGGCTCGTCGCCGAAGACGTTCGGGGCGGAGGAGAACATCTTGGTCTTGGTGTTGAGTTCCACGTGGACCTCGAAGCCAAGGACGGGATCGTACTTCTCCATGGCCTCTTCGAAGCTGAGGATGGCGTCGGTAGACATCAGTTGGAACCTCCGGCGATGGTGGAGCTGGAACCGAGAACGGGTGCCTTCGCGAGCAGCGGGCCGCCCCATTTCTCTTCGAGCAAGGATTCAAGGACAGCGCCCACGCGGTACAGGCGGGCGTCCTCGCGGGCAGGCGCCAACAGCTGGATACCCACGGGCAAGCCGTCTTCGTCGGCCAGGCCGCCCGGCAGGGACAAACCCGGGATACCGGCCATGTTCGCGGGGATGGTGGCGACGTCGTTGAGGTACATGGCCAGCGGGTCGTCCAGCTTCTCCCCCAGCTTGAAGGCTGTGGTCGGGGCCGTCGGCGATATCAGGACATCGGCCTGCGCAAACGCGGCGTCGAAGTCGCGCTGGATGAGCGTGCGGACCTTCTGCGCAGAACCATAGTAGGCGTCGTAGTAGCCGGCGCTCAGGGCGTAGGTGCCCAGGATGATGCGGCGCTTGACCTCATCGCCGAAACCGGCGGCGCGGGTGGCGGCCATGACGCGTTCGATCGTCATGGGACCGTCCTCGGGCAGGACACGCAAGCCGTAGCGCACGCCGTCGAACTTGGCCAGGTTGCTGGAAACCTCGGACGGCATGATCAGGTAGTAGGCGCCCAGCGCGTACTTGAAGTTGGGGCACGAAACCTCGACGATTTCCGCGCCGGCCTCCTTGAGCAGCTCAAGGGACTCGTTGAACCGGTTCTCGACGCCGGCCTGGTAGCCCTCGCCGTGGAGTTCCTTAATGATGCCGATCTTCGTGCCCGTGACGTTGCCCGTCTTGGCTGCGGCAACGAGGGTGTCGAAGGGGTCCGTCAGCGAAGTGGAGTCGAAGGGGTCGTGGCCTCCGATGACTTCCTGCAGGAGTGCCGAGTCCAGCACGGTCCGCGAAACCGGGCCGATCTGGTCCAGCGACGAGGCCATGGCAATGGCACCGTAGCGGGAAACAGCACCGTAGGTGGGCTTCATGCCGACCGTGCCGGTGACGGCGCCGGGCTGGCGGATGGATCCGCCGGTGTCCGTGCCGAGGGCCAGCGGAGCCTCGAAAGCCGCGACGGCGGCCGCGGAGCCACCGCCCGAGCCGCCGGGAATGCGGTCCAGGTCCCACGGGTTGCGGGTGGGGCCGTACGCCGAGTGTTCCGTGGAGGAACCCATGGCGAATTCGTCCAGGTTGGTCTTGCCAAGGATGGGCATCTTCGCTGCGCGCAGCTTCTTGATGACGGTGGCGTCGTAGGGGCTGTGCCAGCCCTCGAGGATCCTGGAGCCGGCCGTGGTGGGCTGGCCGATCGTGACGATGAGGTCCTTGACGGCGATGGGTACGCCGGCGAGCTCGTGCAGCGCTTCGGCTTCGGCACCGCCGGCGGCACGGATCGCGTCCACCTCGGCGGCGACGGCGAGCGCCTCTTCGGCGTTGACGTGCAGGAATGCGTTGACTTGCCCGTCAACGTCGGCAATCCGGTCCAGGTACGCCTGGGTGACCTCGACGGACGTGACCTCGCGCGCGGCCAGCTTGGCGGCCAACTGTGCGGCGGACAGGCGGATGAGTTCGGAGTTGTTCAATTCAGTCATTCGCTTAGTCCTCATCCAGGATTGCCGGAACCTTGAAACGGCCCTCGAAGGAATCCGGAGCCCCGGACAACGCCTGCTCGGCGGTGAACGTGTGGCCCACGACGTCCTCACGGAACACGTTGCTCAACGGAATCGGGTGGGACGTGGCCGGGACATCGTCCCCGGCGGCTTCGCTGACGGACTTCACCGAATCCACGATGACGGCAAGTTCGCCGGCCATCCTGTCCAGCTCTTCGGCACTCATTTCAATGTGAGCCAGACGCGCAAGATGCGCGACGTCGTCACGGTTGATCGCAGCCATGGATCTCCCCTGCAAAGTTCAAATGGTTTTCCGGACTAGTCTACGTGGCTTGGACGACGAACAACGCGGGGTCACTGACGGCCCATCCGGAGGTCCCGAATGGGCCGTCAGTGACCCCGCGTTGCGTGGTCGCGTTGCTAGCCGATGCCGATGGCTCCGGTCAGCATGCCCACCGCGAGCATAACGACGGAGATGACCGCCGTGCGCCACAGGACCTTCTTGTGGTGGTCTCCCAGTTCCACCTTCGCCAGGGACACCAGCAGCAGGATCGCGGGGACCAACGGGCTCTGGAGGTGGAAGGGCTGGCCGGTGATGGAGGCACGGGCCATTTCCGCGCCGCTGATGCCGTAGTGCCCGGCGGTTTCGCTCAGGACCGGCAGGACGCCGAAGTAGAAGGCGTCGTTGCTCATGAAGAACGTCATCGGGATGCTGAGCAGGCCAGTGATGACGGCCATGAACGGACCCATCTCGGCCGGGATGATGTGGACCAGCCATGCAGACATTTCCTTGACCATGCCGGTGCCGTTGAGGACACCCGTGAGGACGGCCGCCGCCATGACCATGCTGACCACGGCCACGATGGACGGCGCGTGGGCCACCAGCTGCGCACCCTGTTCCTTGACCTTCGGGAAGTTCACCAGCAGGGCGATCGCGGAACCCACCATGAAGACGTACGGCAGCGGCACCAGGTTGGCCACGAGCATGACCATCACCGCGACCGTGAGTCCGAGGTTGAACCAGAAGAGCTTCGGGCGCAGGGTCTTGCGGTGGGGGTCGAGTGCGGTGGCGGTCAAACCCGCGTCGGCGAGGTCAACCAAGGTTTCGGTGCGTTCGAGGACCACGACGTCGGGGCTGCCGCCGGTGCCCGAGCCGCCGCGGCGCGTGCCGCCGTCGAACACGTCACCGGCGTCGGAGACGTCGCCCCAGATCTCGGGGGCCGTGGCTCGGAGGCGGTTGCGTTCCTGCAGGCCCAAGAGCCAGGAGAACACGAAGACGACGACGAGGCCGGCGATGAGGGACGGCACCATGGGAACAAACACGTCGTTGACGTCGACCTTGAGTGCGGTGGCGGCACGGGCCGTGGGACCACCCCACGGCAGGATGTTCATGGTTCCGTTGGCCAGGCCGGCCACACAGGTCAGGACCACGGGGCTCATCTTCAAGCGGAGGTACACGGGCAGCATCGCCGCGGTGGTGAGGATGAAGGTGGTGGAGCCGTCGCCATCGAGTGATACTGCGGCGGCGAGGATGGCGGTGCCCAGGACCACTTTTGCGGGGTCGTTGCCAAGCTTGCGGAGGATGAACCTCACCAACGGGTCGAACAGCCCGACGTCGATCATGAGTCCGAAGTACACGATCGCGAACATCAGCAGGGCGGCCGTGGACGTCATGGACTTCATCGAGTCCATGACCATGCTTCCGATGCCGAGGCCGGCACCGGCAAACAGGCCGAAGATGGTGGGAACGATGATCAGCGCCAGAACGGGCGTCAACTTCTTTGTCATGATCAGGACCATGAACACCGCAATCATTGCGAATCCAAGCAATACCAGCACAGCCGGCTCCTTACTACAGTGAACGGCATCACGTCGATGTGATGCGCGATACAGAACGTATAGTGGCCACGCTCGGAGCAAGGCGTTTGTGGGATTTGATCGACATACTGCTGATTGAGAGCATTTTGCTCATTGTGCTCAATGCTTCAATGGAGAGGTAGACGTAGAAGTACAGCGCCGCTGCTGCCCCGCTCCAGCCGGCCGTTCCCCGCCGGAAGGAGGCAGCATGCCCAGGCTTGCCCTGCGGTTTTCGACGCAGACCCTGCTCCTCCAGCTCGGCGTCGTTGTCCTGGTGGTGCTGCTCAGCGGCACCGTCCACGCATGGCTCGTCTACGGCCGGATCGGCACGGAGGCAGAAAACCAGGCACTGACTTTGGCGCGCACCGTTGCCTCGGATCCGGCGATGCGTTCCCAGGTCGAAGCCATCAGCAAAGAGCAGGGAACCCCACCCGCCACGGTTCTCTCGGCCGGTCCCATCCAAGCGGCCGCCGAGGCTGCAAGGAACCGCACCGGGGCCTTGTTCGTGGTGGTCACCGACGAAACCGGCCTGCGGTTGGCGCACCCGGACGTGGTCCGGCTCGGCGAACGGGTCAGCACCGATCCCTCGGACGCCCTCTCCGGGAAGGAAGTCACCACCCGGAACACCGGCACCCTGGGAGCGTCCGCGGGGGCCAAGGTCCCGGTATTCGCCCCGGGTTCCACAACCACCGTGGTGGGCGAAGTCAGCGTCGGCTACTCCATGGAGTCGCTCGGCCAAAGCCTTGCCGAGGACATCGTTCCCATCGCCTTGACCGCGGCGGGTTCCCTCCTGGTCGGCGTCCTGGCGTCGTTCCTCCTCCGCCGCCGTTTGCAACGCCTGACCCTGGGCCTCGAGCCCGAAGAAATCAGCACCCTCGTACACGACCAAGTGGCCGTGCTTCAAGGCGTGGACGACGGCGTGATCGGCATTTCCGCCGATGGCCGCATCACGGTCTTCAATGCCGCGGCGAGGCGGTTGCTGGGCATGCCGGAAGGCTCGGAGACTCCCGGCTCCCCCACAGCGGCGGGCACCGGCTGGGAAGGGGCACCCGTCCCGGCGCAGCTCAAGGCCCTCACCCAACCCTCTGCGCACGACGCCGAAGCCGTGGAAATCGTCGCGGGCGGCCGCGTCTTGGTTGCCAACGCCCGCAAGGCGCTGCACCGCAAAGAGGATCTCGGCTGGGTGGTCATGCTCAGGGACCGCACCGAGCTGCAGCAGCTGACACGCCAGCTCGACGCCGTAGGCACCATGTCCGCCGCGCTCCGGGCCCAGCGCCACGAATTCGCGAACCAGCTCCACACGATCGCCGGCTTCATGAGCATCGGCCAACACGGCCAGGCCAAGGACTATCTCGCCAGGATCTCCGCCACAGGGCCTCTGAAATTTCCCGTGCAGCAAGCCGAGCTCCTCCAGGATCCGTATTTGCAGGCGTTCGTCGGCGCGAAAAGCGTGGAGGCGGACGAGCGAGGGGTGGCATTGCGGATCGGCCCGGAGACGCTGGTACGGGAACACGTCACCGAACCGCAGGACGTCACCACGGTGCTTGGCAACCTGATCGACAATGCCGTCAACGCCGCGGTCGCCGGCTCTTCGACGCAACGCTGGGTGGAGCTTGAGCTGCTCGACGAACCGGGGCCCGACGGCGGCACGCTGCACATCGTCGTCGCTGACTCCGGCGACGGCCTAGGCAGTGTCGATCCGGAAAAGGTTTTCGTGGAGGGGTTCACGACGGCGGAGCCTGCCGAAAGCGGCATCGCCAGGGCGGGTGGGCAGGGACTCGGCCTCGCGCTAGTCCGGCAACTCGCCCGGCGTCGCGGTGGTGACGTGCGCGTGCTCGAGGCAGGCTCGCCCGGCGGGCCAGGCGCCGTCTTCATGGCCACGATGCCGAAGGTGACCGGAGCACCGGACGATGCCCCTCGGGCGGAAGCCGCAACCGAACCCCCACCGGCAGCCGAACCCAAGGAAGGACAGCCGTGAGCGAAGACTTCAGGGTGTTGATTGTGGATGACGATTTCCACGTCGCCAAGCTCCACGCCGCCTACGTGGACTCCGTGGCCGGTTTCCTGGCCCTGGCCCCGGTGGGATCCACGGCGCAGGCGTTGCAATCCGTCCATAGCCTGCGGCCGGACCTCGTGTTGCTGGACGTTTATTTGCCGGACGGTTCGGGCCTGGACCTGCTGGGGCAACTCGACGTCGATGCCATGATGTTGACCGCAGCGTCCGACGCCGTGTCCATCAGGACAGCATTGCGTCGCGGGGCCCTGGCGTATCTGTTGAAACCGTTCACCGCCGAGTCACTGTCGCAGCAATTGCGTTCCTATGCCAGATACCGGCGTCTTCTCGGCCGGCAGCACGCCGTGGACCAGGACACGATCGAACGGGCCAAGCGGGCGCTCATCGCCGGTGACGTCGCGCCGTCGGGAAAGCCGCGTTCCGCGACCGAGGCATCGGTGCTGGAGTCCTTGGCACCGGGGGAACAATACTCGGCCACCGAAGTGGCGGAACGCGTGGGGGTCTCGCGCGCCACGGCGCAACGCTACCTGTCCTCGCTCGCCGACGATGGCGCCGTCGAGATCCAACTGCGCTACGGGAGCACCGGCCGCCCGGAACACCGCTACGGCGTCCCCGCGCGGCTCTCCCCAAACTAGCCCGGCAACCCAAGTGGCCGCCAACCCAACTGACTCGCAGTAGATGCCGTTATGAGGCGTCAAAACGACACCTACTGCGAGTCAGTTGGGCTGCTTAGGCGCTCTTTTGGGCTACCAGTTCGATTTCGACCAGCATTTCCGGGTCGAGGAACGGCAAGACGTGGACCAGGGAAAGGGTGGGCCGGATCTCGCCGAACACCTCGCCGTGCGCGCGGCCGGCGTCTTCCCACTTGCTGATGTCGGTCAGGTAGAGCTTGGACTGCACGACGTCCTCGTAGTCGAACCCGGCGTCAGCCAGGACCGCGCCCAGTTTTTCGAGGATGTATTTGGTCTGCGAGTAGAAGTCGTCGCCGACGATGCCATCAGGCCCGGACGCCGCCGTGGCCGAAATGAAGAGCGTGTTGTCCACCTGGACCGCACGGGAATATCCAAGGGTCTGTTCCCAGACCGAGCCCGTGCCGAATGTCTTGCGCATGCCGCGCCTTTCTCAGTTTCCGCACCCGGCCCGATAGCCGGGGTTACGAGGAAACTTTATGGCTGGCGGACATCCTGCCGGTAAACGAACAGTTTTATGTCGGTCCCGGGAACAAACCAATCACGCTCCGGTTCCCTCTCGAATCCGGTCTTGGCGTAAAGGGCGTTGGCGCTTTCCCACGTTGCGCCCGTGGTGAGGGAAACGGCGTTGATGCCATCCATGGAGCGGGCTTGGTCGACGACCGCCTGCACGAGCGCGCGTCCCGCACCCGAGCGCTGAACCTCCGGATCCACTACCAAGGTGCGCATTTCGAGTTCGTCCGGAAGGCCAATGTCCGAAAAATCGCCTCCGGCCTTGGCCGACGTAACGGAACCGATGATCCGGCCATCGCGCTCGGCGACGAAAACGTCGGCGTACCGGGCGCGCCCAGCCACGTCGCGCAGCTTCTCCAAGTAAGGGTGGTCCGGGCTGCCGTAATAGCCAGCGGTCACGTAAGACGCCATCGTGATACGGGCTACGGCGTCGTAGTCTTCGGGCAGGGCGGGACGGACGGTAATCTGCGAATGCACTGATCCATGGTAGTCGGGTCTGCGGGGGCCGGGACGCCAAAGCAGCGTTTCCGTGACCGAACTATCACCCCTGGGCCCAACGCCCGCTCAGAAACAAGACCGTTCCACCCAACGCCCGCTCAGAAACAAGACCGTTCCACCCAACGCCCGCTCAGAAACAAGTGAGCGAGCGACGGCGGAACACCCCACATATGTGAGCGAGCGTTTGAACATGTCGAGCAAGGTTTCACCAGGCTGGCGCGGCCGAACGCCCCGAACGGCCAGAACGACCTTAGAGCGGGAACTTGCCCGAGAGCTCGAGGGTTCCCGCGCAGGTCCACGCTTCAAGGCGGTCCGCGTCAGTGGGGCCGCCGTCAAGCGGGCTGGTCAGCCGTGGCCGGCGGACCCAGCATCCTGCTTCCTCGGCGATCAACGCGCCCGCCGCGTAGTCGTGTTCGTTGAGCCCGCGTTCCCCGAAGGCGTCGTGGGTTCCATCGGCCACGAGGCAGAGATCCAACGCTGCGGAGCCGAGCCGGCGAAGATCGGCGAAGCCCTCCATCAGGTTGCCGAGCCCGGCGAACTGTTCGGCCCTCGTGGCGGGATCGTAGCTGAACCCGGAGGCCACGATCAGTCCCGTGCGCCCCAGCAGCGGTCCGCTCAGCTGGCGGCGCTGCCCGTTTTCCTCAAGCCATGCTCCGTGGCCACGTGCCGCAGAGTAGATGCGCCCCAGCGCGGGGGCGTTGACGACACCGGCCAGCCAGACGCCGTCGGCATCCGCAACGGCCACGGACGTGGCGTAATAAACAATGTTGCGGATGAAGTTGGTAGTGCCGTCGAGCGGATCGATCGACCATCGGTAGCCGCTCGGCTGATCGGGCCGGGTGGTGCCGTGCTCTTCGCCCGTGATGGTGTCATGCGGGCGGGCAGCCGTAATCGCGGCCCGCACAGCGTTCTCCGCCGCGACGTCGAAGGCCGTCACCCAATCGCCGGCGTCGCCTTTGTTCACGACGCCGAGGCTCCCCGCCGAGTTGGGCCCGGCTGGCCGGGCGGCAAGTACCTCCGCTCCTGCCGCAGCTGCCGCGCGGGCGACGGCGAGAAGGTCCAAGGCATCGGCCGTCATTCGGAGGATTCCGTTTCCGCAGCGGTAGCGGCCGCCAGAGCGACGGCGGCGCCCTCGTCATCCGGTGCGGCGCCAGCGGCAGGTTCCAGGACGCCGTCGAGCAATGCCTTGAAACCGTCCTCGTCCAACACCCGGATGCCGAGCTGCTCTGCCTTGTCCAGCTTGGAGCCCGCGTTCTCGCCGGCCACGACGTAACTGGTGTTCTTCGAAACCGAGCCGGCGGCCTTGCCGCCCCTGATGATGATGGCTTCCTTGGCTTCGTCGCGGCTCAGCGTGGGCAACGAACCCGTCACCACGATGGTGAGGCCTTCCAGGTTCCGCTGGATGCCGGCGTCGCGCTCGTCAACCATGCGCACCCCGGCGGCCGCCCAGCTATCAACGATTTCCTGGTGCCAGTCGACCGCAAACCATTCCTTGAGTGCCGCGGCAATGGTCGGGCCCACCCCGTCGACGTTGGCCAGTTCCTCCTCGGACGCGGCACGGATGGCTTCCATGCTGCCCAGTGCCGTGGCCAGGGCCCGGGACGCCGTGGGGCCAACGTGCCGGATGGACAGGGCAACAAGGACGCGCCACAGTGGTTGCGTCTTGGCCTTCTCAAGCTCCTTGAACAGTTTGTCCGTGGTGGCTGTGGGTTTGGACGGGGTCTTGGCGGTGGTCTTGGAATAGAAGTAGGGCACCAGTTCGAACGTTCCCGTGCCTACGCCCTTGGAGCGCTTCTCGCGGCGGATGCGGACCTCGGCGAGGTCCTCCGGCGTGAGGCTGAACAAGGCCGCCTCGCTGCGGAGCGGCGGAGTTTCCGGTTCCTCGGGCTGGGTGAGCGCGATGGCTGCTTCCCACCCAAGAGCCTCAATGTCGAAGGCGCCCCTGCTCGCCACGTGGAAGATACGCTCGCGCAGCTGGGACGGGCAGGACTTCGCGTTGGGGCAGCGGATATCGACGTCGCCCTCCTTCGCCGGAGCCAGGGGCGTGTGGCAGGAGGGGCATTCCGTGGGCATCACGAACTCGCGAACGGGAGGATCCTGTTGATCGCGCAGGGCCAAGACGGGCCCAACGATCTCAGGAATGACGTCACCGGCCTTCCGCAGCACCACGATGTCACCGATCATGACGCCCTTAGCCTTGACCACATCCTGGTTGTGCAGGGTGGCCATCTCCACGGTGGATCCGGCCACCTTGACCGGTTCCATCACCCCGTACGGGGTGACGCGGCCCGTGCGGCCAACGTTGACCTGGATGTCCAGCAGCTTGGTGTGGACTTCCTCCGGCGGGTATTTATAGGCAACGGCCCAACGTGGCACGCGTGAGGTGTAACCGAGGGCACGCTGCGTGGCGAAGTCGTCGATTTTGACTACGATGCCGTCGATCTCGTGCAGGAGATCGTGCCGGTGTTCGCCGAAGTGCTTGATGAAGTCCAGGACCTCCTCGAACGAGTCCAGGACCTTCAGGTAGGGGCTGACCGGCAGGCCCCATTCCTCGAGCATCTTGTACGTCTCCGACTGGCTGGTGGAATCGAGGCCTTCGCGCGCACCGATGCCGTGGACGAACATCCGCAACGGACGCTTGGCGGTTTCCGCGGGATCCTTTTGGCGCAGGGAGCCGGCTGCGGCGTTGCGGGGATTTGCCAATGGCGCCTTGCCGGCCTCGATCAGCGCTTCGTTGAATTCCGCGAAAGCCTTGGACGGAATGAAGACTTCGCCGCGGATTTCCACCTCGGACGGAAACCCGCTGCCGCTGAGCTGGCGCGGGATCTCCTTGATGGTGAGCACGTTGTGGGTGATGTCCTCACCCGTAGTGCCGTCTCCGCGCGTGGCGGCACGCACCAGCTTGCCGTCGCGGTAGAGCAGGTTCACTGCCAATCCGTCGATCTTGAGTTCCGTCAGCCAGGCAATGCGGGAGGCCGCCGTTCCCAGCTTGTCGACCGAAGCCTCGGCCTTGCGGACCCACGCTTCCAGCTCGTCCAGCGAGAAGACATCCTCCAGGCTGTACATCCTCTGCAGGTGCTCGACGGCCGCGAACGCGGCCGAAACCTCGCCGCCCACTTCCTGCGTGGGAGAATCGTTGGACACGAGCTCGGGATGCAGGGCCTCGAGTTCCTCGAGGCGGCGGTAGAGGGAGTCGAACTCGGCGTCCGAAACCGTCGGGGCATCTTCCTGGTAGTACGCATAGCGGTACTTGCGGACGAGGTCTGCGAGGTTTTCGTACTCTTCCCGTACGGCTTCCGTTGGAACTGCGGTTTCGCTCTCTGCTGTGCTCACGTACCTATCTTGCCGCAAAGCCGCGACAAAATAGGGCTCCCGAACGGTAAGAAGGGACGGGAAGATAGGGCTCCCGGACGGTAAGAAGGGACCACAAGCTGGAATCAGTGCGTGAAGCGGTGGCGGCTCCACAACGCGAAGGCAATTCCGCCGGCCGCCACCAAAAGCACGGCGCCCATAATGGCGATCACAGCGAACATGTCCGAACCCGGCCCTTTGGCATTGCTCACCGCGGCAGCCTGGGTGGCCTTGAGCCCGTCCTGGATGGGGGTATTCCAATTGGACGACGCCGACGGCGAGGGGCTGCTCGTCGTCGGGGTGTCCGTCGGGGTCGCCGGGCTGGAGTCCACAGGAGCCTCCGACGGCGCCATGCTGGGTTCCGGTTCGACGGTCACCACGGGTGCGGGCGCGGGTGCGGCGGGCGCGGGCGCCACCGGGGCGGGTTGAACGGGTACGACGACGGGTGCCGGAACCACCGGCGCGGGCGGAGACGGCGCCGGAGGCTTTGCAGGTGGAGCCATGTCGGGAGCAGGATCCGGAGCCGGGTCCGGGGACGGGGCCGGGGTGGTTTGGCTATTCTGAGGAGCCACGAGGGTCTCGGCGTGGGCCGAAAGCAACGGGAAAGCGCACATCACTACAGCCATGGCAATACCCGCGAGGGCAACGGAGAACGGGCGTCGCACGGCGGCACGGGTCGCGCCGCCAGAGCGCGCGGAGGAGCGTTGTGTCATGTTTACCTCTGCAGGACGGCACAGGCCGCCCGGAGTTGGGGTGGTATTGACCGGAATCTTCCTACATAGTCCGGGCGTGTCGCAAATCCCGTTCCCCGAAATCGCCGTCGACGGGAGCCGGTGCGGGCTCCATCGGCGTCGTTCTACGAGGTCCTGGCATCCACCACAATCGCGGTGATATTGTCCCGCCCGCCACTCAGCAACGCCTCCTTGATGAGGGCATCCACCGCGTCCTGGGGCTTTTCCGTAGTGCTCAGGATCCGGAACATGTGCTCGTCGCCCAACTCGCCGGTGAGTCCGTCCGAGCAGACCAGTATCCGGTCGCCGTCCTGGATGGGCAACAACCAGAAGTCCGCTTCGTTTTCGCCGCCGGTCCCGAGGGCCCGGGTCACCACGTGGCGGCGCGGATGCACTGTGGCTTCTTCACGCGTGATCCTTCCGGCCTCCACAAGTTCCTGGACTTCCGAATGGTCCACGCTGATCTGCGTGAATTCGCCCCCGCTCAAGCGATACGTCCGCGAGTCGCCGATGTTCATGACCAGCCAATACGCGACGCCCATATGCTCCGCGACAACCACTCCGGACAGCGTTGTTCCGGCCCGGCCACCCGTGGCATTCCGGATCTCGGAGTCGGCGGCAAGGATGCACTTCTGCACGACGACGGCCGTCGCCGATCGTACGCCCGCCGCCAATTGCGACATGTTGCCAAGGGTCTGTACGCACAACGCGCTGGCAATCTCGCCTGCCTCATGCCCGCCCATGCCGTCGGCTACCGCGAAGACCGGGTCCACTGCGATGAGCGAATCTTCGTTGAGTTCCCGGCTGAGTCCACGATCCGTCCCGTAGCCACAGGTCACTGTGAATCCCGGCTTGGGGGTGGGCGCTGCGGACTGTGGACTCATCAGTCGAGGACCAGTCCCTTGCCAAGCCCGCGGGCAAGCCGGACAGGAAGAATTTCCCCAAAACCACGAACGTTTTCGGCTGTCTGCGGAACCAGGACGAAGCGTTCGTCCTGGCCCAGCGCTGCTGCCGTCATCTCGTCCACCAGGACCGTGCCGGGTTCAGCCAGGGCCGTCAGGCGGGCCGCCAGGTTGACGGTGGGGCCGTAGATGTCGCCGAGACGGGAAAGGATGCGTCCCCAGACCATGGCCACGCGGGCTTCCGGGAGGATCTCGTCTTCGGTGAAGGCCTGGGCGAGCGCCAAGGAAATCTCAGCTCCCGCTGCCGGCGTCTCGGCAATATAGAGGACTTCGTCGCCGACCGTCTTGACGAGGCGGCCGCCACCGATGGAGATGATTTCCGCGCACTTGTTCTCGAAGCGCTGGACCAACTGCGCCAGGGTCTTCTCGTTCATGCGGCGCGACAGGCTCGTGTAGGAGACGAGGTCGGCAAAACCCACGGCGCGTGCCAAGGGCAACGGTGCGTCGTCTTCGTCCCCTTCGCGGCCGGCCTCGCTGGCCTGCAGACCGGCCTCGGCACGGACGGCCAGGCGCTGCACACCGGCGTTCATCTGGCGGCGCCACGAGTACAACAGGATCTCTTCCATGGCATCCACGAGGTTGGGCAGTTCGTTGACCAACTGTTTGCGTGCAACGGCATCGGGAATGCCTTGCTGCACCACCATGTCTTCGATGAGCGCCTCGACTTGCCACACCACCATGCGGTCGGTCATCTGGCCGATGGCGCGGGTCACGGAAATGGCAGCTTCTTCGGTGAGCTTTCCGGCGCGGACAAGGTCAAGGATGGTGGACAGCGCCCCGAGGTCGCGCTCGGTGAACGCCACGTCCTGGTCGCCGAAATTGGGGAAACCCAGCGCCCGCCAGAGTTTGCGGGCTGACAAAAGCGAAACGCCTGCGCCGGCCGCCACTTCGCGTCGACGGAGTTTGCGTTCGCCGCCCAAAAGCCTGGTTTCAAGGGCTTTGATAGCCACCCGTTCCGCAGACAGGGCGCCGGTGGGAGGGGAAACGACGGGGAGGACCCCCGTTGCTGCTTGGTCCACGGAAGGTTCGGGCACGGCGTCGGGCTCGTGGTCCATGTACTCAGGCTCCTGCTCGTCAACGCTCATCTCTTCCACCTTCTCTCATATCCCAGGGCAACGCGGCATCCGGGTACTCAGCAAAACCGTCAAAATCGCCGGATCCCGGCACCGGGCCGGAGCCGAATCCGACACTCGTCGGAAGCTCGGCCATGGCATCCATGATGAAACTCCGGAACTTGCCGACCTCCGGAACATCCGCGAGGACCGCCTCGCCGGGGTGCCCGGTATCCAAGGATATATTCCCGGAGCGCAATATCCGTTGGAGCAGCGATTGTTTGATGCCCACCCCGCGCACCGCGGCCAACGGCACTTGCCAGTCGCCGCGGCGAAGCATTCCAAAACGGGCAACTATCCGGCCGCTTGTGAGGATGTACCGGATGCCGCGCCAGCGGATGAACCGCGGGAGGCTGTAGCCGAGCAGCACGATTGCCACGATCACCAGGCACGCCGTGACCAACCATTGGGTCCAGTCGCTTGTGATGACCGGCAGCAGCTTGCCCGGCCCGCCCTTGACTATCCAGGCACAGGCGAACGCTGCCGCGGCAGGGACCAGGATGAAGGCCAGGACGGGACCAAAGAGCATCCTGGGCTGCTGCCGCGTGATCACGATGACTTGCTCCCCACGCAGGAGCTCTTTACGCATAACCGCTTTCGGTAGCCCTCAGGTGGACGACGTCACCGGCGGTCACGACGTGCTCGCGACCACCGTGGTCCACCACCAAAAGGGAACCATACTCATCCAATCTGGACGCATGCCCCACCAACTCGTGGTCGCCGGGCAAATGAGCCTTCACCTCGCGTCCCAAGGTGACCATGACGGCTTCCACCCGCTTGTGCAGGGAAGCGCCGCCCGCCAATCCCGCTGTCGGGTCGCCGTCGGCATTGCAGAAGCTGCGGTAGAGCGTCCCGAAGCGGGACAAGTAGTTCCGCAATAGAACGGTGCGGTCCGTGGTGCTTGCACCCTCAAGCAAGAGGGAGGTGGCGGTCGGGACAGGCAATTCATCCTCGCCGAGCGTCACGTTGAGGCCGGTCCCCAGAATCACGGCTGGAACAGACCCGTCCCCCATCGGCCCCATCTGGGCCAGGATGCCGGCAATCTTCTTGCCTCGGACGAGGACATCGTTGGGCCACTTGATCTCGGCAGGCAGGCCGGCGGTTTCCAGGAGGGTATCGTGCAAGGCCAGCGCGCCCAGGAGGGACAGCCAGGAGTAGCTCTGCGTGGGCACGGGCAGGCCTTGCGCATTGACGGGACGCAGGACAATCGAAACGGAAATCGCCGAACGTTCGGGAGACTCCCAATGACGGTCGAGACGGCCCCGGGCCGCCGTCTGGTGTTCGGCGGTGAGGACCGCGAGATCGGCCCATTCCTTCGGCTCCGTGGTGACGGCGCGCAGCAGATCAGCGTTCGTGGAGCCGGTGGTCTCCACGATCTGCAATTGCGAAATGCCGGCGGCCGCGAGGAAGTCGGGGTGGAGCAGGGCATCACGGTCCAGGCCCGGGCGCGGGGCACGTGGTTCGCTGCTGGCAGGCTGTTCGACGTCCATAGACAGAATCCTATCCAGCCAGGCCGGTCCCGGAAGAAGTTGTCCGCTCAGAGGAAGATATCCGGCACCAGCTTCTCCTCCGCGGCCCCCAGACTGTAGGGCCTGAAGTCCGAAACACCCGCAGCCCTGAGCACTTCTTCGTCGGTGTAGAAATTGCCTGTATTAATAGCCGAACCATTGCCCAGGTTTGCTCCGGTCAGGACTGCGTGGGCAGCGTCGGCCATGATGTCCGATCCCCTGGCGGCTTGCACGATCTGTGCTCCGCCCGGCATGTTCCGGATGGCAGCGGTGTCGATCAGCGTGCATGGCCACAGCGAGTTGACGGACACGCCGTCGTTCTTGAGTTCCTCGGCCAGGCCCAGCGTGGTGAGGCTCATGCCGTACTTGGCCATGGTGTACGCCAAGTGCATGCCGGCCCATTTAGGGTCGAGGTTCAGCGGCGGCGAGAGCGTCAGGATATGGGCGTTGCCCGATTTCCGCAGGGCCGGGAGCGCGAGTTTGGACAGCAGGAAGGTGCCGCGGACGTTGATGTCCTGCATGAGGTCATAGCGTTTCATGTCGATCGCGTCAGTGCGGGAGAGATCTATCGCCGAGGCGTTGTTGACCACGACGTCGATTCCGCCAAAGCGTTCGACGGCGGCGGCAACCGCCGCGGCGACGTCGCCGTCGTTGCGGACGTCCCCTACGAGAGGCAGTGCATGGCCGCCTGCTGCTTCCAGTTGTTCAGCGGCAGTGAAGACCGTTCCCTGCAGCTTGGGATGCGGTTCTCCGGTCTTGGCCATGATGACGATGTTGGCGCCGTCGCGGGCCGCGCGCGTGGCGATTGCCAAGCCGATGCCGCGGCTCCCGCCGGACATCAGGATGGTGCGGCCCTTCAGTGATCCACGCGCCTGGTAGGGAAGGGCAGGGCTTGCAGAAGCATCGTTGCTTGAGGTCATGAGGACACTGTAGCCCAACGATGTTACCGGTGAGTAACATTGCTTGATGCTCGACTTGAAGTCGGAAAATTGTAGGGTTTCTACAGCGGTCTGTGGCTTTTGCGTCATTAGACTAGCCAACAGGGCCCGCACTTTGTACGGATGCTACTTAAGAGCGCATGCCTAACAAAGCAGTGCCAGCGTAAATCAGCTACAGAGCCGGAGACATTTGATGAGCCACGATCTGACAACGACAGCGGGAAAGATTGCCGACTTCCGCGACCGCCAGGCCCGTGCAGAACAACCTTCCGGCCCCGAAGCCATCGAGAAGCAGCATGCCCGCGGCAAGAACACCGCCCGCGAACGCATCGAGATGCTCCTCGACGAAGACTCCTTCGTCGAGTTCGACGCCTTGGCCGTCCACCGCTCCACCGCGTTCGGCATGGAGAAGAAGAAGCCCCTTGGCGACGGCGTCGTCTCTGGCTACGGCACTGTGGACGGCCGCCTCGTGGCCATCTACAGCCAGGAATTCAGCGTCTACGGCGGCTCCCTGAGCCAGGTCAACGGCGAAAAGATCGTCAAGGTCCAGGAATTCGCCCTCCGCAACGGCTGCCCGATGGTGGGCATCAACGACGGCGGCGGCGCGCGCATCCAGGAAGGCGTCGCCTCGCTGGCCATGTTCGCGGATATCTTCCGCAACAACGTCCACTCCTCCGGCGTCGTCCCGCAGATTTCCCTCATCATGGGCCCGTGCGCCGGCGGCGCGGCCTACTCCCCCGCCCTCACCGACTACGTGGTGATGGTGGACAAGACCTCCCACATGTTCATCACCGGCCCGGACGTCATTAAGACCGTCACCGGCGAAGACGTGGACATGGAAACCCTCGGCGGGGCGCGCCAACACAACGCCACCACCGGCACCTCCACCTACCTCGCCAGCGACGAAGCCGACGCGATCGAATTCGTCCGCGAGCTCCTGGACTTCCTGCCGTCCAACAACCTGTCCGAGGCCCCCGTCCTGGAGCACGAGCAGGAGCTTGAGCTCGACGACGACGACCTCGCCCTGGACACGCTGATCCCGGACTCGGCCAACCAGCCCTACGACATGCGCAAGGTCATCGAGCAGATCGTTGATGACGCCCATTTCCTTGAAATGCAGTCGCTCTACGCCCCCAACGTGATCATCGGCTACGGCCGGGTTGAAGGCCACACGGTCGGGATCGTGGCCAACCAGCCGATGCAGTTCGCCGGCACGCTGGACATCTCCGCTTCGGAGAAGGCCGCCCGCTTCGTCCGCCACTGCGATGCCTTCAACGTCCCCATCATCACCTTGGTGGACGTCCCCGGCTTCCTGCCCGGCAAGGACCAGGAATTCCAGGGCATCATCCGCCGCGGAGCCAAGCTGCTTTACGCCTACGCCGAGGCCACCGTGCCCAAGCTGACGGTCATCACCCGCAAGGCCTACGGTGGAGCGTACATCGTGATGGGTTCCAAGAAGCTTGGAGCCGACCTCAACCTGGCCTGGCCTACGGCCCAGATCGGTGTCATGGGTGCCCAGGGTGCCGTCAACATCCTGTACCGCCGCGATCTTGCCGCTGTCGCCGAGGCCGGCGGAGACGTCGAAGCCAAGCGAGCCGAGATCATCCGCCAGTACGAGGAAGAACTCCTCAACCCCTACCAGGCGGCCGAGCTTGGCTACGTCGACGCCGTCATCGCACCGTCGGAGACCCGCATCCAGATCATCAAGGGCCTCCGCGCCCTGCGCGACAAGCGCGCCAGCCTGCCCGCCAAGAAGCACGGAAACATCCCCCTGTGAGCGCCGTACAGAACGTTCCACACTCCACGGACCCGGCGGCCGCCGAGCCGTTGCTTTCGGTGGTCAAGGGAGACCCGACGCCGGAAGAGCTCGCGGCGCTTGCCGCCGTCGTCGCCTCCCTCGGATCGCGCGAGGAAGCCGAAGCTCCAAAGCCGAGCACCCGCCACTGGCTGCGACGCCAGCAACTGCGTATGGACCCCACGCCGGGACCAGGCGCCTGGAAACGCAGCCGGGGCTAAGTTCCGCGGTAACCCAACTAGCTCGCATTTAATGTCGTTTTGAAGGCCCGGAACGACATTAAATGCCAGTCAGTTGGGTTGGCCTTCGGATCTTCTGCAACAACCCTTTCACAAATAACCGGGCGCGGTTAGGCTCGTGGGGTGACTACTCCTAACACAGTTCCGGCACGCCTCCAGACTGCCATCGACGCGGTCGCCGACGCCTACACGGACACGCTCCTTGCCCTCAACCCGAGCCTCGCCACCACCCTCGGCCTGCCCGGACACGAAACCGAGTACCAGGACTTCTCGCCTGCCGGGGCTGCGGCCTTCGCCAAGGCAGCACGCCATACCCTCGACGAGCTCGCGGCCCTCGAACCCACGGACGCCTCCGACGTCGTCACCCTGGACGCAATGCAGGAACGGCTCGGCCTGGCCCTCGAGATCCACGAATCCGGCTGGGACGCCGCGGACCTGAACAATATCGAGTCTCCGGCCCAAACCATCCGCTCGATCTTCGACCTCATGCCCACCGAGACGGCCGGGCAATGGGAGCACATCGCCGGCCGCGCGGCCAACGTGGCGGAAGCGATCGACGGGTACATCGTGTCCCTTCGTTCGGCCAGGGACGCAGGGAAAGTCTCCGCGGTCCGCCAGGTGAAGATCGTGATCGAACAGACAACCAAGTACGCGGCCGAAGACGGCTTCTTCGCCAAGCTCACCGCCGAAGCCTCGGTCGACGGCCAGCCGCTGCCGGCGGAACTGCAGGAAATGCTCGACGCCGGTGCCGCCGTCGCGCGGTCCGCCTACTTGCGCCTTGCCGCCTTCCTCGAGGCGGAGCTTCTGCCTTTCGCCCCCGAAAAGGACGCCGTGGGCCGCGAACGCTACGCACTGGCCTCGCGTTCCTTCCTCGGCGCTACCGTGGACCTGGAAGAAACGTACGCGTGGGGCGTGCAGGAACTCGACAGGCTCATTGCCGAACAGGAACGGGTGGCCGAACAAATCAAGCCCGGCGCGTCCATCGAGGAGGCCAAAGCCATCCTCGACAACGATCCCGAACGGCAAATCAAGGGCACCGATGCCCTCAAAGCCTGGATGCAGGACCTCTCCGACCGCGCGGTGTCCGAACTTGCCGACGTGCACTTCGACATCCCGGACATCATGAAGACTCTCGAATGCCGTATCGCCCCCACGGACGAAGGCGGCATCTACTACACGGGTCCCTCCGACGACTTCTCCCGGCCAGGCCGCATGTGGTGGTCCGTCCCCTCCGGCGAGGACACCTTCACCACCTGGGCCGAAACCACCACGGTGTTCCACGAAGGCGTCCCCGGCCACCATCTCCAGGTGGCCACCGCCGTCTACCGCCGCGAGCTCCTCAACAACTGGCGACGCAACGTCTGCTGGGTCTCCGGTCACGGCGAAGGCTGGGCCCTCTATGCCGAAAAGCTCATGCTGGAGCTTGGCTACCTCAAGGACCCGGGCGACCACATGGGCATGCTGGACATGCAGCGCATGCGTGCCGCCCGAGTCGTGTTCGATATCGGCGTCCACCTCGAGCTGGAGGTTCCGGAACGTTGGGGCAGCGGCACCTGGACCTCGGAAAAGGGCTTCGAATTCCTCAAGGCCAACCTTCCGATCAGTGCAGGCCAGCTCCAGTTCGAATTCACCCGGTACCTCGGCTGGCCGGGCCAGGCGCCGTCGTACAAGGTGGGGCAGCGGCTGTGGGAAGAAATCCGGGCTGAACTCGAACGCCGCGACGGATTCGACCTGAAGTCCTTCCACACGGATGCGTTGAACATCGGCTCTGTTGGCCTGGATACGCTTCGCAGGGCACTGCTGGGGTAGCCCAACTGACTCGCATTTGTTGTCGTTTTGGAGGCTCAGAACGACAACAAATGCGAGTCAGATGGGCTGAGACGTACGAGATATTCCCCACATTCCGTCCGGGAATAACTTCATAAACGGGTGGATTGACGGCGAATTAGCAGGCTTGTACAGTGGCGGCTCGAATTTGGAAATGTAACATTTCTCAACGTCGGCTCGCGGTGGTATTTGTCGGGGCCTAGTTTGTTCCGGTGAGCAATTCATCCAACACTTTGACTTCCGCCGGAAAGACCTCGTCCCGGCTTCCCAAGTGGGCAATGTCTTTCGGCGTCCAGATCATCGCGGCCCTGGTGATCGGCCTGGCCCTCGGCCTCGTGGCCAAAGCCACCGGTAGCACTACGAAGGCTCCCAACGGACTCGGCACCACGTTGCAGACCATCGGCTCGAGCTACGTCTCGCTCCTGCAGACCGCCGTCGTGCCCTTGATCTTCACTGCAGTGGTGAGCTCCATCGCGAACCTGAGCCAGGTATCCAATGCGGCGAAACTGGCATGGAACACCTTGCTCTGGTTCGCCATCACCTCGCTCATCGCCGTGACGATCGGCATCGGACTTGGCGTGCTCCTGCAGCCGGGCTCCGGCACCGGCATCACCAAGAAGGCCGAGTATGCCGGCAAGACCGGGGACTGGTGGGCGTTCCTGACGGGTCTTTTCCCCAAGAACTTCCTGGGAATCGGCGCGAGCACGAGCGTCACGGACGGCGTTGCCAGCACCTCGATCAGTTTCAACGTGCTGCAGATCCTGGTGATCGCCATCGCGGTCGGCGTCGCAGCCCTCAAGGTCGGCAAGCAGGCCGAACCGTTCCTGAACCTCAACGCTTCCGCCCTGGCCGTCATCCAGAAGGTCCTCTGGTGGATCATCCGCATCGCCCCGCTGGGCACCATCGGCCTGATCGGCAACGCCGTCGCGGTCTATGGTTGGGACACCATCGGTTCGCTCGGCAAGTTCACGGTGGCCATCTACGCAGGCCTGGCCCTTGTGCTCTTCGTCGTGTACCCCATCCTGATCAAGAGCCACGGACTGTCCGTCAAGCAGTACTTCTCGGGCGTGTGGCCCGCCGTGCAGTTGGCGTTCGTCTCACGTTCCTCGATCGGCACATTGCCGCTCACGCAGCGCGTCGCCGAACGCAACCTCGGCGTTCCGCAGGGCTACGCGTCCTTCGCCGTGCCGCTTGGCGCCACGACCAAAATGGACGGTTGCGCGGCCATCTACCCGGCCGTCGCTGCGATTTTCGTTGCCCAGTTCTTCGGCATCAACCTGGACTTCAGCCAGTACTTGCTGATCGTGGTGGTTTCGGTCCTTGGTTCCGCTGCAACGGCGGGCACCACGGGCGCCGTCGTGATGCTCACGTTGACCCTGTCCACGCTGGGACTGCCGCTCGCCGGCGTCGGACTCCTCCTGGCGATCGACCCCATCCTGGACATGGGCCGCACGGCGGTCAACGTGGCCGGACAGGCGCTGGTTCCGGCCATCGTCGCCAAGCGGCAAGGAATCCTGGACGAATCGCTCTATAACGCGCCCCGCAAGGGAACGGCGTTCGCGGCGGAGACAGAGTCTGGGGAGACAAGCGAGGAGCCTAGGGAACTCGCTGCCGCCGGGGCCTGACAAGGCCTAACAGCGGCCCACTATCGCAAGGACAAATCCCCGGGAAATGCCCCGGGGATTTGTCGTATTAACAGAGGTGGATTCTGGATAGGCTCTGTCCATGCTGATTGTCACCTCAAACAAGATTCCGGGCCATAGGATCGACGCCGTCTTCGGCGAAGTCATGGGCCTCACCGTCCGCTCGCGGGATCTCGGCGCCCAAGTGATGGCTGGTTTCCGCTCGCTCGGCGGCGGCGAACTGCCCGAAATGACCAAGGCGCTCTATGAAAGCCGCCAGGAAGTCATGGCCCGGATGGTCAACGAGGCACAGCAGCGGGGCGCCAACGCCATCGTCGCCATGCGCTTCGACACCTCCGAGATGGGCGGAAACTGGACAGAAGTGTGCGCCTACGGCACCGCGGTGTTCGCCATTCCCCTGGCCGAAGGCGAGCCGGGCGCCACAGGCCAGTCGATCTACCTGACGAGCGCCGCATCCAAGCAAGCCGCATCCGAGCAATCAGGGCAGCCCGCGACGTCGGCCGCGTCCCAGGCACACGAGGCCTCACCGGAGATTTAACTTGCCCTGAGTGCAAAGTTGCACTTAGTGTAAGTACGTGACAACCCCCGACACCACCGCCCTCCCCTCGCGCCGGGAACAGAACAAACTGGCCAACCGCCAGGCGATTGCGGACGCGGCCCTCGCCATGTTGCGCAGCAAGGGCGTTGGCAACTTCACGGTGGAAGACATCGCGGAAGCGGCCGGCGTATCCCGTCGTACCTTCTTCAACTACTTTCCCAGCCTCGAAGCCGCCTTGGCCTCCGTCACCGAAGGCTTCCTGGACCATGCCCTGGAGCAATTCCGGCTGCGCCCCTCGGACGAACCCATCCTCGATTCGGCCCGGGCGGCCCTCATGGCGCTGGCTGACCCGATGACGGTCTCCCCCATGGCCGAGCTCTTCAGCCTGACCCACGACAACCGGGCTTTGGTGCGCTCCGAACTCGAAGCCTGGGAACACTGCACCACGCAGATCATCGATGCCGCCCGTCTCCGCCTCGGTCCGGGTGTCGACGAGCTCTATTTGCGAGCCCTGGCCGGGTCCATCATTTCCTGCGGCAAGGCAGCCATGAGCGTCTGGTTCGAACAACACGGCCCGGATCTTTCCCCCGAATCCCTCGCAAGCTTGCGGCAGCACTTGATCGACGCGATCAGTCTTCTCGGTTCAGGCTTCACGGCACCCGCCCCTCGAAGCCCGGCGTCGCACAATCAAGCCCGCAGCTGATCCCCACCACTCGGCATAACCACACACCGAAAGACCGGTTCCGATATGGCACTCCTGCTCTACCGTCTTGGCAAGTTCTCCTACCGTCACCGCTGGCTGGTGATCTCCCTCTGGCTGGCCGTGCTCGTGGCCGTCGGCGGCTCCGCCGCTGCCTTCCACGGCACCATGTCCAACAACTTCCAGATCCCCGGCACAGAGACCCAGCAGATGCTGGACAAGCTCAAGAAGGACCTTCCGGCCTCTTCGGGTGGTTCCGCGGGTATCGTCTTCGAAGCCGGCGACGCCGGATTCAACCAAGCCGGCAAGGACGCCATTGCGTCGGCCCTCACCCAGCTGGAAAAGCTGCCGGATGTGCAGTCCACGGTCAACCCCTTCACAACCCAAGCCACCTTGGACAAGGCGCCGTCCGACCTTGCCGCCGGGGAACAGAAGGCGGCCGCCGGGCAGGCTGAGCTGGACAAGGCCCGCGCCACCCTCGACGCGGGCGACGCCCAACTCAAGGCTGCCGAGCAGCAAATGACCGCTGCGGGCATGCCGGCAGCCCAGATCGAGGCCCGACTTGCCCCGCAAAAGGCCGAGCTCCTGGCCGGGCGCCAGAAGCTCGACGCCGGACAGAAGCAAGCCACCGACGGCGCCGCCGCGCTTGCCTTGGCCAAACGCCAGGTGACAGCTTCCCAAGGCATGCGGTTCGTCTCCACGGACGGTAAAGCTGCGATTGCCCAGGTCCAGTTCAAGACCTCCATCAATGGCCTGACCCCCGCCGTCCGGCAGCAGGTCCAGGACATCGTCCACGGAGTCTCGTCGGCCGGTGTCACGGCCCTGGCCAGCAAGGAAATCACCGAGGACGTCTCGCAGTTGTTCGGTGTCTCCGAAATCCTCGGCATCGCGGTGGCTGCGATCGCCCTCATCGTGATGCTGGGAACGCTCGTCGCCGCGGGCTTGCCCCTCCTGATGGCGATCATCGGCGTGGCCGTTGGTGTCGGCGGAACGTTTGCCCTCACCGGCGTCATCGACATGAGTTCCATTTCCCCGATGCTCGCGCTCATGCTGGGCCTCGCAGTCGGAATCGATTACTCGCTCTTCATCGTCAACCGCCACCGCGGACAATTGCTTTCGGGGATGGACGCGGAGGAATCAGTGGCGCTCGCCACGGGTACCTCGGGCAACGCCGTCCTTTTCGCGGGCCTCACTGTCGTCATCGCGCTTGCGGCGCTCGTGGTTCCTGGGCTCCCGTTCCTGGCCGTCATGGGCGTGTCGGCCGCTGCGACGGTGGCAGTCGCCGTCGTCGTCTCCCTGACGCTAACGCCGGCAGTCCTCTCGCTGGTGGGCCGCAAACTGATCTCGAAGCGGGCCTGGGCCAAGGCGGAACACCACAACGCCGAACCGGAGCACGCCGCCGCGGACCGTGCCGAGGACCAGCGGCGAAGCAGCCGAGGGTGGGGCGGCCTGGTGACCCGGCACCCCGTGATCTGGCTGCTTGCCGGCGTCGTGCTGCTCGGGGTGCTGGCCCTTCCGGCCTCCCAGCTGCGCCTCGCTTTGCCCGACGGCGGTTCGGAACCGGTCGACTCGCAAGCGTTCAAGGCCTATGACCTCACCCGGACCAGCTTCGGCGAAGGCATGACCGGCCCCATCGTTGTTGTCGGCACGTTCCCGGACGGCCTCAGCGACGACCAGGCCAAGACCAAGCAGTTCGACGTCGCGGACAAACTGCGCAGCGTCGACAACGTCGTGGCGGCCGTTCCGGTAGCCCTCAGCCCGGACCACCGCACCGCCGTCTTCCAGGTCATCCCCAAGGACGGCCCGGCGAGTGCCAGCACCGTCCAGGTTGTCTCGGAACTGCGCGCCAAGGGTTCCGAAATCCAGCAGGCCACGGGCGCCACCATCGGGCTGACTGGGCAGACAGCCGGCAACATCGACGTCTCCGCGAAACTCGGTGCCGCGTTGCCGCCATACTTGGCAATCGTCGTCGGGCTGTCGCTGGTCCTCCTTCTGCTGGTGTTCCGCTCGATCGTGGTTCCGCTGCTCGCCACCGGCGGCTTCCTGCTCTCGCTCGCGGCAGCGTTCGGCGCCGTGGTGGCCGTGTACCAGTGGGGCTGGCTGGGCACCGTGTTCGACGTTCCCAACCCCGGAGCCGTGTTGAGCTTCCTGCCGATCATCCTGATTGGTGTGCTGTTCGGCCTGGCCATGGACTACCAGGTGTTCATCACCTCCGGCATGCGCGAATCGTTCATGCACGGAGAGAACGCGAAGCAAGCGGTCCGGACCGGATTCCGCCATGCCGCCGCCGTGGTCACGGCCGCCGCCATCATCATGGTCAGCGTATTCTCCGGGTTCATCTTCAGCCACCTGACCATGGTCCGGCCGCTCGGTTTCGCGATGGCGTTCGGCGTGCTCGTTGATGCGTTCGTGGTGCGGATGACGATTGTTCCGGCCGTGATGTACCTATTGGGCGAGAAGGCCTGGTGGCTGCCGCGCTGGCTGTCCCGGATCCTGCCCGACGTCGACGTCGAGGGCGCCAACCTCCAGCGCACGACGCCGGCAGGCGAGGCCAAGGAACTGGTGCACTGAGCGCCTGGTTGCCTTTGGGCGGGCGTCGGTTCTGTGTCCAGAACCGACGCCCGCTCACCTTTAACGCCTTTTCCCCAAACGCTCGCTCACGTGGGTGAGCGAGCGTCGGCTCAAACACCTACATATGTGAGCGAGCGTCGGAGAAAGGCCCCGCGTACTACGCTTGAGCCGTGACCCGATTGATCCTCGCTTCCCAGTCCCCCGCCCGCACCAAGCTCCTCACCGACGCCGGCATCCACCACGAGGTGCTCGTCTCGGACGTGGACGAGGACGCGGTGCAAGCCCGGTACGGGGTGACCGACGCGCACGACACCGCGCTCCTCCTGGCCCGCGCCAAGGCCGAGGCCGTCGCTTCCCTGCCCGACGCCGAGGGGGCCCTCGTGATCGGCTGCGATTCCGTATTCGAGTTCGACGGCGAATCGCACGGCAAGCCCTACACGGCGGACGTTGCCAGGGAACGGATGCTGCGCATGAGCGGCTCCAAGGGCGTACTCCATACCGGGCACTGGCTGGTGGACTGCCGCGACACCGCAGCGGACATGAACGACGGCGAGACGGCCGACGGCACCGGGGCCACGGTGGGTGCCGTGTCCAGCGCAGAAGTCCACTTCGCGGAGATGAGCGAGGACGACATCGACGCCTACATCGCAACCGGCGAGCCCCTGCATTGCGCGGGTTCGTTCACGATCGACGGCTTGGGTGGCGCCTTCATCCGCAAGGTCGACGGCGACCCGCACGCCGTCGTCGGGCTCTCCATCTCGACCCTCCGCGATCTGCTCGGGCAAGCGAACGTCGGAATCACCGAACTCTGGACCCACAACGGCTCCGGCATACCCAGCGAATAGTGGCCGGGCAAGTGGCCGGGCCGGTGGCCCGGTTCCGGCCTTTGTAGCAACCCTACAAAGACAGGCCGTCTCACACACGGAATCCCCCATCAATATGGGCGGAACCCTCAAAATCACGCTAGGCTCCCTGAAGGACAGAAGGAGTCAACTTGTCAGCTAATCCGGCGCAGCCCATTTCCAGCCCTCTCACCAAGGTCTTGATCGCCAACCGAGGCGAAATCGCGGTCCGCATTATCCGCGCAGCCCGCGACGAAGGCATCGCCTCAGTGGCCGTCTACGCAGACCCGGACCGCGACGCCCTGCACGTCCGGTTGGCAGATGAGGCGTACGCGCTGGGCGGCAACACCGCCGCTGAGTCGTACCTCGTGATGGACAAGTTGATCGAGGTCGCCAAGCAGTCGGGCGCGGACGCGATCCACCCCGGCTATGGCTTCCTCGCCGAGAACGCCGAGTTCGCTGCCAAGGTCATCGACGCCGGGATCACTTGGATCGGCCCGTCCCCGGACGCCATCTCGGCGCTGGGCGACAAGGTGCAGGCCCGCCACATCGCCGAAAAGGTCGGCGCTCCCCTGGTTCCCGGCACGGCCGACCCCGTCGAATCCGCCGACGAGATCCTGGCCTTCGCCCAGGAATTCGGCCTCCCGATCGCCATCAAGGCCGCCTACGGCGGCGGCGGACGCGGCATCAAGGTGGCCCGCACCATCGAGGAAATCCCCGAGCTTTTCGAATCCGCAGTGCGCGAGGCCATTGCCGCCTTCGGCCGCGGCGAGTGCTTCATCGAGCGCTTCCTCGATTCCCCGCGCCACGTCGAGACCCAGTGCCTCGCCGATGCCTACGGAAACGTCGTTGTGGTCTCCACGCGCGACTGCTCCCTCCAGCGCCGCAACCAGAAACTCGTGGAAGAAGCCCCCGCACCGTTCCTGAGCCCTGAGCAGAACGAGCGACTGTACGAGTCTTCCAAGGCCATCCTCAAAGAGGCCGGCTACCTGGGCGCGGGAACGTGTGAGTTCCTCGTGGGCCAGGACGGCATCATCTCCTTCCTCGAGGTCAACACCCGTCTTCAGGTGGAGCACTGCGTTTCGGAGGAAGTCACGGGCATCGACCTGGTCCGCGAGCAGTTCCGCATTGCCCGAGGCGAGAAGCTCGGCTATGGGGATCCCGAGGTCCGTGGCCACTCCTTTGAATTCCGGATCACCGGCGAAGACCCGGGGCGCAACTTCATGCCCGCTCCGGGAACCATCAGCACCCTGAAGAACCCGACGGGTCCCGGCGTCCGCATCGACTCCGGCGTCGAGCAGGGCGATGTCATCAGCGGGAACTTCGATTCCATGCTGTCGAAGCTGATCGTCACGGGCGCCACCCGTGAACAGGCCCTCCAGCGTTCCCGCCGCGCCCTCGAGGAAATGGTGGTCGAAGGCATCCCCACCGTCATTCCTTTCGACCTCGCAGTGGTAACCGATCCTGCGTTCGCTCCCGCCGAAGGCCCGTTCAAGGTTCACACGCGCTGGATCGAGACCGAGTTCGTCAACAACGTCCCCGCGTGGACACCCACCGGAACCGGGACAGAAGCCGCCGACGCCGGTGAGCGGCAGCGCGTCGTCGTCGAGGTGGGCGGCAAGCGCCTGGAAGTTGTCCTTCCCGCGACCCTTGGCTCGGTTTCCGCGGCTTCCAGCGCCGGCACCAAGGGCGCGAAGGTCAAGAAGCGTTCCCGCTCAGCCGGCGCCACGGCTGCGGTTGCGGGCGGCAACGCCCTTACTTCGCCAATGCAGGGCACCATCGTCAAAGTGGCGGTAGCCGCCGGGGACGTGGTTGCCGAAGGCGATCTGATCGTGGTCCTCGAAGCCATGAAGATGGAACAGCCCCTCACTGCCCACAAGGCCGGCACCATCCACGGTCTGGTGGCCAAGGCAGGCGAAACCGTCTCCGCAGGCGCCGTCATCGCGACGATCGAAGACTAGTCCCCACCGCCTCCCTAGCCTCGCTTCGCTCGGCCAGGGAACCCGGGCAGCGTGGGCCCACCCACCGCCTCCCTAGCCTCGCTTCGCTCGGCCAGGGAACCCGGGCAGCGTGGGCCCAATTAAAGAGCTCCGGCCCCGCACCCATGGGTGCGGGGCCGGAGCCATGGGTGCGGGGCCGGAGCCATTTAACTCGAGCCTGTTAATCGCGAGCCTGTCAATACAGGGTCAGGCGACGTTGTTCTCGTAGTCCGTGTCCTTGGTTTCCTTGGACAGGAACAGTGCCACGAGCGTCAACACTGCCATGGCGCTGAGGTAGACGCCCACCAGGACCGTGCTCCCCTTGGCTGATTCCCAGAGCCAGACCGCGATGAACGGAGCCACTGCCGCGCCGAGGATGCTGGACATGTTGTAGCTGACGGCGGAACCGGTGTAGCGGACGTTGGTGGGGAACAGTTCCGGAAGCAGCGCACCCATGGGCCCGAAGGTAAGGCCCATCAGCGTGAAGCCGAGGATCAGCAATGCCATGGTCCCGACGAAGCCGCCGCTGAACAACGGCACGAAGAGCAAGCCGAACACCAGGATTCCCGCCGTCACGGCCAGGAGCATCTTGCGGCGGCCAAACTTTTCGGCAAGCGGACCGGCCACCAGGGTGAAAATGCCGAAGAAGACGACGCCGGCAATCAGCATCCACAGGAAGTCGTTCCGGCTGAAGCCCAGGCCCGGGACGAACGCCGCGGCGGCCGCGTCCGTCATGGGCTTTCCGGCCTTCACCGCTGCGGCCTGCGCGCCTGCCAAGGTGGGCTTCGTGCCGTAGGTCAGGGTGAAGGTGGTCATGAGGTAGAACAACACGTACGTGGCCAACATGATGAAAGTACCGAGGATGAGCGGGCGCCAGCTTGTCTTGAACACGCGTCCGATGGGCAGCTTGGCTACTTCGTTCGACTCCAGCACCTTGGTGAACGCAGGAGTTTCAATAAGCTTGAGGCGCACGTAGAGGCCAAGGATCACCATGACGGCGCTGAGCAGGAACGGCACGCGCCAACCCCAGGCGGCGAAGGCCTCGGGAGTCAAGGTGTAGCTGAAGACCAGGAAGATGATGTTGGCCAGGATGAAACCGATCGGCGCACCCATCTGAGGGAATGTCCCATAGATCGCGCGTTTGTTGGCCGGCGCGTTCTCGGTTGCGAGCAGCGCGGCGCCGCTCCATTCGCCGCCGAGGGCCAGGCCTTGGGCGAAACGCAGGACTACCAGCAACGTGGGTGCCAAGAAGGTCCAGCCCGGGACCTGGGCCGTCGGGAGGCAGCCGATCAGGAACGTGGCAATGCCCATGGTCAGGAGGGACGCAACCAGGGTTCCCTTGCGACCGAACTTGTCACCGAAGTGGCCGAAAATGATGGAGCCAAGTGGCCGCGCGACGAAGGCGACACCGAATACCGCGAAGGAGCTCAAGAGCTGGGTGGTCTCGTCCGCCGTCGGGAAGAAGAGTTTGGGGAAGACGAGTACGGCTGCCGTGGCATAAACGTAGAAATCGTAGAACTCGATGGACGTGCCAATGAGACTGGCGAAGATCACCCGCCCCCGCGAGTTGACCGGCTTGACTGACTCGCTTTCCTTGGATGCAGCGATGGAAGACATGTAGTGGTTGCTTTCGTTCACGCCGGCCCGGCGTTCCTGAGCCTGCCGGCAGATTATTTGAGAGTTCAATAATAGTTCCGGATATCCAGCAAATGGACAATTACGTCCAGTATGCGGACACTTCGAAAAGTCTCATCCTGTGGTCCGCGCCACAACCTCACCATCGCCTCACGCACGGGTGACCCCCTCCGATAGGTGAATGTCACAGCACGTTTACACACCGCGACGGTCCGCGAAACGCGCTCTCCCTAACGTGGAAGGACAACGTCCCCACAAAGGAGGCACCCCGTGACAGTTGACCGAAGCACTGAAATCCTCACCACCGAGCAGGCGCCCACCGCCCTCGTCCCCGAGCTTGAACACCGCCCTGGCCGCTGGATTGCCAACTGGGATGCAGAGAACAAGGAACAGTGGGAAGCCGCGGGCCGTTCCATTGCCAAGCGCAACCTGTACTGGTCCATCTTCGCCGAGTTCCTCGGATTCGTCGTCTGGCAGCTCTGGTCGATCGTCGTCGTCCAGCTCCCGGCTGCAGGCTTCAAATTCGACACCAACCAGATCTTCTGGCTCATCTCGATCCCCAGCCTGGTCGGCGCCACGCTGCGTATCCCCTACACCTTCATGGTTCCGAGGTTCGGCGGCCG
>NZ_MTPV01000060.1:0-108050 GCF_002009585.1 Arthrobacter sp. SRS-W-1-2016
CGGCAAGCGGCAGCGGCAAGCGGCAGCGGCAAGCGGCAGCGGCAAGCGGCAGCGGCAAGCGGCAGCGGCAAGCGGCAAGCGGCAGCGGCAAGCGGCAGCGGCAAGCGGCAGCGGCAAGCGGCAGCGGCAAGCGGCAGCGGTCCGGCAGCGGCAAAGTGAGCGGCGGTCCGGCAGCGGCAAAGTGAGCGGCGATATTTCACGGACCTGGACAGGCTGGCCGTGGCAAGCGGGCTGGCTACCTCTTGGGTCTGTTTGCACCAATGATAAAGCCGCCGTCCTGCGGAAGGGGTGCAGGACGGCGGCGGTTTGTTGGGTGCTGCGTGGTCAGAGCCCGTCGATGATGAGGGCGGCTGCGTTCATATAGGCTTCCTTGGTTTTGGTGTTGAGTGCTTCGTAAACGATTTCATCACCATCGTCCAGCGCCGGGTCGAATGGGATGACGACACAGTCCCGGACATGGGCCTTCATGCCGTCGATGATCCGCTGGAGCCGTTCCGCGTTGGCGTTGGATGGCTGGTTGATGATTGCGATTCCGTTGGCGAGCTTGTCCTTGTGGCCCTTGGAGATCAGGTCATCGATCGTGGCGAACGCCTTGCGGGCGCCGTCTTCCTTATTTGTCGTGACGATAACGAGGATGTCTGCTGCGTCGGCGGTTGCTTCCCAGGTGGAGGCGTTGGTGGCGTTGCCGGTGTCGATCAGGGTCAGGTGGTAGAACTCCCTCAGCGCGGCGTGGGCGTCACCGAAAGTGTCGCGGTCGATGCGGGCATGATTACCGGCCTTGTTGGCGCTGGAGAGGACGTGGAACTTGTTCTCTCCCTGGGGTCGGACGTAGTTGACGAGCCGTTCGGCACCGCCGGGGGAGCGGACTTCATCAATGTTGTCGAGCAGATCGATCACGGTGCGGTCGTGGTTGGCGGTTGCGGCGCGCTCGGCCAGATTGCCCTGGTTTTCGTTGTTGTCCCACGCGACGACGTTGCCACCGCGGATCCGTCCGATGGTGGCGGCAAGCAGGAACGTGGTCGTGGTCTTGCCCACGCCGCCTTTGATGTTCATTTCACTGATGGTCTTGTGGCTGTCCAGGCCCCGCTGGATCGCGTTGCGCCAGGACCGGAGCTGCTGCTCACGCTGGCCGGGGCCAAGTTTTGTGAATAGGGACCGGTTCATCACGCCGCGGACGCCGATCTGGGCCGGGCCGGTCGGTGCAGGCTGCTTCGCGCGGCTGAATCGGATGGCTGCGGACTCGTCCGGGCCTGCAGGGGCATCCGCCCGTGCCGCCTTGATCTCCGGGGCGGGGGGAGCTGCCGGCGCCGCCTGTGGCGGGCGGACGGGCTCGACGAGCTCTTCGAACTCCGCACCACCATTGGTTTTGATGTCCGCGACGTGAACGGCAACGGCCCGGTTCTGGCTGTTTGCGAGAAGCTGGGCATCGTTGAGTGCGGTTTCAATGCTCGGTACCAAGTAGGAGCTCTGTCCGGGGACCGTGACGATCCAGGAATGGTAGTTCACTGTCCACTCAGCGGAAGGGACATCCTCTACCTCGTCTACAACAGATCTGTCCGCATGGATGATGATCGTGTTTCCAAGGGCGGGTTCCGAGGCCTTGTAGCCCTGCTGCTTGACCATGATGGACCCGCCTTGCAGGCTGGCGGTCTGGACGAGGACTTTATGGGCGTCTGACGCTGTCCTGGCCGGTATGGAGGTGCCGTGGCGGTCGATGATGTTCGCTTGTGGGGCGACACTCATGGTGAGTGGATTCTGATGGTTCTCGCTCATGGTTTCCCTTCCTGAGGCGGAGTCTTGCTGTAGGAATCCGATCCGGGACGGCCACGTGCATGTCAGTACCGGACATCGGAAAGGGCCGGCAGAGCGGGGGCTGCGCCGGCCCTTAGTGGTTTGAGGGTCAGGCGACGTCGGGGCCGTGCGTGGTGAAGGTGGCAGGGACGCTGGCTTTGAACTCTACGATGCTGGCTTTGACGCGTTCTGGCTGGAAACCGGTCCATGTAGCGGTGTCTGTGACGACGACGGGGAGTTGCTGGTGGCCGGCGGCCTTCAGCCGGGCCTGCGCTGTTTCGTTGTTGTCGATCATGACCGTTTCGTAGGCCACGCCGTCACGGTCGTAAAGGCGTTTGGTCATGGCGCATTGCGTGCAGCCGCGGCTTGAATAGATTTTGATGCTCAAGGGCTCCTCCTTCTCGGGCATGAGTGCCGACCTAGAACGGGTTCTCGGTCTCGACGTGATCGTCTGCGTCCTCAAGAGCCGTGCTGACAAGTTCCTCGACGTCCTCGGCGTCGGCGTCACCGTTGTCGATCCACCACCTGGCCCGGGTGATTGCTCGCGCCGGGACGAGGATCCGTTCCTCAAAGTCCTCGGCACTGAGCGTTTCGTCCGCGTCAACCGTCAACGCCTGCAGCGCCGTGGAAAGAAGCTCGTACCGGACCCGTGTCGCCCACGGAATCTGCTTCTCACTGCCCTCAACCGGCGGCAACTGGTGGTCTGCCTCGAATGACTCGGCCTCAGCCAATGCCTGGGCGTTCCGTTCCGCGAGCCAGGTTTCCCGGCCGGCGGCGTTTTCCTTTGTGAAGCACCTGCCGCAGATCCGGTTCAGCCCCAGTCCGTAGGCATGGGCCTTACGTCGGCCCGCCGGGACCTTGGACAAGTCAGTTGCCTGGGTGTGTCCGCACTTGTACTTGATGCTCACTGTCGTAGCGATAGCCATGCGTTCCTCCTTGCTCGTGCGATGAAGATCTATTCACCTCCAACGAGCCCACGCGCATGTCTACATACAAACGGTTCACATGTGTCTTGCTTGGAACCAGCTCACGAATGATGCGCCTGCCAGAAGCAGAACGCCAAGGAAGCCGTTACCGAAGTTCCCGGCAAAGATCCCCGCAAGCAGGAATATGATGCCGGCCACGCCCAGGGCCAGCTTGAGCAGGCCGGTACCAAACCGTATCGGGTGCACAAATATGTTCCACATCAAGCCCAGGAGCAGCACCACCGCTCCCCCACCAATAATCCAAACCATCGCTCACGCCCTCTTCCATCTAGGTCGTCTCATTTCGGATGTCAGGTGGCACAAATGTGCCACCTGACATCCGATCTGTGCTGCATCCTTCCACGCGGCAACGACAATTTCGTCCGTTATTGGGTACTAGAGGCCAAGTTTTGCTTTGGCCGTGGTCCAGTCAGTCGCAATGGCCTGCTGTGCGGCCGTGAGGGTGACCCGGTGCTGGCACACCGCAGCGTTGAGTTGATTCTCTATGCCGTCCTTCGGGTTCTGAACGTGCGTAGCGCCCTCGGCGTTCGGATTTCGGGCCAGAGGTTCGAGGTGCTGCTTGCTCCCCCGAGTTCCAGAGGCACGACGTCGGCACCCGCTGGACTTAGTCCAGCCTCAGAAGAGCGTCACATTTCCGCTGGGCGCAGACAACCGCGAGGGTCCGCCGCAGATCAATACGAGTCACCAGCGATGCAACAACAATGAATGCACAGTGCAACCAAGGTCAGTCCGGAACTCATCGCACCCCGTCCCAGACCCTTTACGGAGCACGAACGACACCGGAACGCCGTCAGGCGCCACAGCTGACATCGAGACCTTCCATGGCCTCAACGCTACGCGGGCTGCTGCTCGCCGGGCTTTCCAAGGGCCCCTGATGCAGTGCGTTTTCTCTACTGTGCCGTCTACTGCATAGCTGATGCTCTGTAACTGCGTCTGTTGGATGCTTCCCTACTGCGTTTGTTAGGTGCGCTTTTACTGCGTCTCTACTCGGTAGCAACTTTGCAGCTACCGCATAATCAAGTGCAGACTCTAACGCGTGTTTCAGTGGTGTATCTAATGTGCGATTAGCGCCTGAGTACTCTGCTTGTGCTCCGTGACTGGTCTGCACCTACTGGTTATCTAACGCATAGCTACTGCACTCTTATAGCGCGTCTACTCTGTCTTAGCTTGCAGAGCAGGTGCGCAGTAGGACCACTGCGACTCTGGTGCAACACCATATTGAATGTGCGGCTCTACTGCATTGACCGCATTTAGACTTTGCCCTATGGATTCGACAACTACCTCCCACACGTTGTCGCCGGCCGTTCTGCGGGCGTCGCGACGCACCATCTGTATCTCCAACGGCAAGGGCGGTGTGGGCAAGACGACGCTCACCACCAATCTGGCTGTGCTTCTCGCCGAAGCCGACTACAAGGTGCTCGTCGTAGACCTGGACTCCCAGGGCGATATTGCGACCAACCTGGGCTTCATCAATGACGCCAGGTACGACGCCGGCGCCGCGCTGGATAAAGCCGTCCGATATGACGAAGAGCCTGTGCCCGTCAAGGATGTCCGCCCGGGTCTGGATGTTCTCCCCGGCGGCAAGTTCACAGCGCAGCTCATGGACGCCTTCCAGGGCGATTCAGGCCGACAGGGAAAGATGCGCGGGGGAGTGGCCCGCACCCTCGCCACAATTGCACCGAACTACGACATCATCCTCATCGACACCCCGCCGTCTGAGGCGGGCTGGACAGCCATTGAAGAGGCAATGCTTGCCTCGCGGTGGATCATCGCGCCCGTGAAACCAGAGCCGAAGTCCATTCGCGGCCTGAAGTCCCTTGCCCAGCGGATCATCGGCGTCCAGGCCGACAATCCCACTGTCGCTCTTTTGGGTGTCGTCTTGTTCGGCATTCCCTCTAATGCCACGAACGTGGACAGGCAGAGCCGGACGTTGCTCCAGGAATCCTTGCAGGGCATCGCTCCTGTTTTTGAAGGCAGTATCCGCGACGTTGTTGCAGCTGATGCAGACGCCAGCTTCCGTGGCCTAGCTGCGCATGAGCTTGCCGCCAAGGCCGCGAGCCAATCACCGTTCTGGGAGCGACTGCGCAACAAGGGTAAGAGCACCTCTGATGAACCCCGCATCGCCACTTCAGCGGGCAACCTGGCCGAGGACTACATGCGGCTGACTGAGCAGATCGTCCACGAGCTCCAGGCTCAGGAGGAGGCGCTTGTTGACCTTGAGGGGGCTATCCAGTGAGTATGCCCTCCAGCCCGGGAAAGATGGATCTCAGCGCACTCAGCGGCCTGAAGAAGCGTGTTCTACAACCGGTGCCTGATTCTGTGGACGTAGCTCCGGTCGCGCCGGCACCTGAAACAGCGCTTGAGCCTGCACCGGAGGCTCCAGACACTCCACAGGAACCTGAAGCGAATACTGAGGCCGCTGCTTCACCGGTAGAGCCCGAGGCACAGCCCGAGAGCCAACCGGAGCCCGCTGTCGCCTCCACCCCAGCGAAGATTGAACCTGCCGAGGAGGAACATTCCGGGCACGTCACGCTCTACCTTCCCAAGGACCTGAATCAGTGGCTGGGGGAGCACCACGACAGCACGGGGATCTCGTATCCGGGCATTGTCCTGAACGCGATCAGCTGGGCTGCCGGCGACAATCGGTTTGGGAAGATTTTCGCGCCGGATGACAGCCCGATCCCGGCCAACGACATCTTCGGACGGGCACCGGCAATACCCAAGCTTGCCCGAGGTTCAATTGATCCCGCGACCAGGCCGATCCGCTTCCGGAAAGACCACATGCAGGTGATCATCAGTCTCGCCCGCACTTGGACGGCCGATAACAGGAATGCGTTCTTCGTGGGTGTTCTCACTGCGTACCGGGAGCAACTCCAACGGGCCACCGAGTAACGATCCGCCCTACGTGTCGCGAGCCGGGCTCTCGACTTCTCCCGCGGATCGCTGGCGCGGGGTACGGCGTTCCTTGGTCGGTGTCTCACGGGCCTGGATCAGTTCGTCGCGCAGTTGGTCGACTTGGCGGCCGTAGGTGTTGTGGAGGTCCTGGACGCGCTGCTCTCCATGGGCTCGTTCACGTTCAACGTCGGCTCTGGCTGCTTCCCGTTCGGCGGTTACCGTTGCCAGGTTGCCGCGCAGCTCAGCCACTGTGTCACGGGTGCGCTCGACGTTGGTTCGGGCGCTCTCAAGCTGGCCCCGGATTTCTTCTGTAGCGGCGTCTGCGCGGTCGGCTCGCGCCTCCTCAGTCTTGGCACGGCTCTCGGCGGCCCTTGCACGCTGCTGCCTCGGCACGGGAGCGTTCCTCAGCCTCTGCGCGCTCAGTCACTGCGTCACGTTCCTGCTCAACCTGTCTCAGCTGGGCGTGTGCGGCCTCCAGGTCACCCCGTAGCTGTTCAGCTTCGGCTTGAGCCTGCTCCCGCTCGGCCGCCGCAGCCGTACGGGCGTGGGTGAGCTCAGAAGCAAGCTGGCCTTTCTCCTCGCACTCGGTAGGATCCCGGCGAACGCGACCCTGGCCGAGCGGATGGCCCGGAAACTTAAAACGAAGAAAGGCCGGGCGGTCTACGCCCGGCGCAAAGCCATCGTGGAACCTGTCTTCGGACAGATCAACCACCCGGCAAGGCAAGCACGTCCTGTTGCGCGGGCTGGAGAAGGCCTCCGGGGAATGGAAGCTGATGGCCGGCTGCCACAACCTGCTAAAACTCTTCAGCTACCGCTCGCAAATCGCCTGAACAGCCCACGGGGAGCCCGCCCGGGACCCCGGTGCAGCACCCCGCCACACCCCTTGACGGGCCTCCAGCCGTTGTTGCCCAAAAAAATGGGAGCCCGATCCCCTTTTTCAGGAAAGGAGACCGGCCCCTGGGTCGCCACCGCACCAACACGCGGAACCGGTAAACCACTTCCGACCCACGCACCTAGCCGGTCTGCGGCCAATTCCGCCCGGCTTCCCGGGGGAGTGCTGAGGTTAAAGGCCGAGGGTTTTCAGCGCGGTCGTCCAGTTGGCTGCGATCGCGTTCTGGGCTTCGGCGAGCTTCACGGTGCGGTTGCAGATCGCCTTGTGAAGGGTGTTCTCCACCGCGTCCTTCGCGTATAGCGCTGGTAATTCCGCGCCACCGAGCGCCGGACCTTACAATGACACTGGTGTCCGTCTTTCGTTACGTTATGTATTTCGTTTACGTATTCCGTTTCGTCTTTCGTTATGCAACGAAAGACGCTATGATGACACTATGAGCGAGAACATTATTGAAGCTGACGAGCGCACGTGTCGGTTCCCGGGGTGCCAGCGCCCCGCCATGGCCGCCGAGGCAGGCACCGGCCGTCCGCCGGAGTACTGCGATGACCCCACCCATACCCGCGCTTCGGCATGGCGGGCACGGCAGCGCCCCAGTCAGGACGCTGCAAAGGGCGCTGAGGCCCGCCCCGTGGATTCCGCGCGTCAGCGGGCCAGTGAGATCAGCGGCCAGGTGAGCGGGATGATCGAGCACCTTGGCCAGCAACTGGCGATGCTTGTTGAGGAACTGCGCACGGTGGGTGATCCCGAGGCGGCCGAAGCTCAGATTGAGTCGGTAGCCAGCGAGGCGGCCGAGCAGGTCGCGGGCGCGAACGCGCGGGCCACCCGTGCCGAGCAGACCCAGCGGCGGGCCGAGGCCGAGAAGGCCGAGGCCGATGCGGCAGCTGAAGAAGCAACCCGAACGAGTGAGGAACTCGCCCAGAAGCTGTCAGGCATCCAGGAGGAATTGGAGGAAGCACGGGCCACGGGCGAGCAACTTAGTGCGGAACTCGCGCAGGCCCATGCCTCGGCCGCCACCGACCGGGACCTGGCGCAAGCCGAGAGTGCCGGCCTGCGGGCCGACCTTGATGCGGTACGGGTGCAACTGGCGTTGGTTGAACGCGAACGCGACGCCGCCGCCGAGCGGGCCGGGGCAGAGGAACGGGCCCGGGTTGTGGCAGACCGGCGTACGGGAGTGGCCGAGAGCCGCGTTGAGGCGGAGGCGGCGCGCGCTGACCGTGAGGAGTCCGCGGCCGAAGAGGCGCGGGGTCAGGTGGCGGGTGTCCGTGCCGACCTTGAGGCCGCCCGTGAAGCGGTTGCCGATATGCGCAGCAACGTGGCGACGCTGACGGCAGAGCGTGAAGCGGCCCGGACGGACGTCGAGCGTGAGCGCATCCATGGTGAACAACGTGTCAAAGACCTTCACGAGACCTACAGCCGCCAAATCGACCAACTGCGCGCCGAACTAACCCAAGCACGTGAGGCGAAGACGAAAGAACGCCGCCCACGGGCTGGCGGAGAGCAATAGTCATGGCCAGATTGAACGCCGAGGCGCAACGGACGTTGCGAGAGGCCGGCTTTAGCCCCGTCCAGGGCAGGCGGAATGGCCGTCCTTTGGTCACTGTTCGTGGATCGTTTGCTCTCATCGTGTTCGCTCAGATTGTTGTGGCGCCGACGTGCTGGTTTCTCCATGACGTCCTCGCGCGGTTCCGGGGGTTGAGCTGCAATGGAACGGTTAGTCACGTTTAGAGTGTTCATTGGCCGTTTTTGGCGTGACTGACCGGTCTGATGCGGGTCGGGCTGAGATGAAGACGACGAGACATGACCAAACATCAAGGCTCTCCACCCGTTCATCAAACGATCGTCTCCCGAACACCACCACAGCCCGGCCCGCAAGGACACGAAACACACCACCGAACGTTCATCTGGCCGTTCATCAACCAGTAGTGTTCATCATGGTTGAAAACAATGTTTGATGAACGAATAGGTAACGCGCATGTCAATCCTCGTCGGCCTAGTCCGGGTCAGTACCGATAAACAGAACACCGCCCGGCAGCACAATGCACTGGAGCCGATCTGCTGGAAAGTCTTCGAAGAAAAAGCTAGCGGCAAACTGGCAACTAAGGACCGGCCAGTCCTGCTGGAAGCAATCTCGCAAGTACCTCCCGGAGGAATGCTCGCCATCCACGAAGTCGACCGACTCGGACGCAACCTCCTCGAAGGCCTCATCGTCCTGAACGACCTGTTCCAACACGGCATCGCCGTCAAAGTCCTCGCCGGGATCGCCGCCGGCGAACACACCCAACGTTCCTTCATCCTCGATATCGCCCTGGCCCTGTCAGAAGACCGCCGCCGCGACATCTCAGCCAAAACCAAGAACGGCCTAGAGGCCGCCCGCCGGAACGGCCGTGTCGGAGGTCGACGCCCCGTGGTGGACGACGACAAACGAGCTGCCATCCTGGCCCGACGCGAACGCGGCGAGTCCATCAGAACCATCGCCAACAACCTCGGCATATCAATCGGCGTCGTCCACAAAACACTCACCCTGGCAAGCCCTCAAATCGACCAAAGCCCAAAACAAGCCGCTAAACGTGACTGACCGTTCCATTGCGGCTCAACCTCCCGTTCCTCCTCAGACCCCGTAACGAAGCCGCAGGGGTCCCGTGCGGCCACATCGTTGTTGCTATCCGGTTGCTGTGAAGGCCATGTGGGCGAGGGTCCAGTCGTCCGGTGGGCCTTCGAAGGTTTCCCAGGGGTAATCGTCGGTGGGGGAGAGGAGCTCAGCGACGGTGTGGGCGCGTTTGGTGAGCCATTCTTTCCAGATGATGCGGTCCTGCTGATATCTCTTCAGCTGCCCGGCCACGACATCCAGGACACCGAACCGCTCAGCGAGGTCCTTCAAGGACGTCGCGGCCACGATCGACCAGGCAAGGCCCTTGTCCCGGCTGATCAGGTTCCACGCCGCCAGGCTCTCAAGGGCCTCACTCAGTGCGGTCCTTGAGAGCCCGCTGGCCCGGATAAGATCCACGCTCCGCAACGGACCCGACGAACGTTCCAACGCCTCATACGCGAACGCCGCAGGCAGGCCCAGTTCCCGGAATACCGGACGCAGGGCATGGAGCTTGCCTTTGGACCAGGACAGATCCTCAGCAGCCGGCTTCACGTCCTCGGGAATGGTCAGCATGTACTGATCTCCCTTGGTTCCCCTGCCACTTTCCACAAGGGTCACCAAGGACTCCGGTTCTGACCTCAACGCCCGCAGATGCGTGGCAACAGTTGTGTGATCCAACCCCGTAGCCACGGCAACGGACCGGACACCGAACTCCACAAACCGGGACCCTGTCATGTGTGCAGCCTGGCCCAACGCGCGCAGGATCATTCTTCTCGCCAGCCCGTTCCTGGAGTCCCGGTAGCGGGGTTCCTTCAGCCTGAGCGCGTTGCGCCAGGTCCGGATGAACCGGTGCTCAGCATCCGGAGTTGACGAGACTGCAGACCCTGGGAACCCTCCCCCCTGTGTAGAAGGCTGGCTTGTGGGGTTTTTACGGGCATTGTTTTTCCCGTCCGGCGCGCCCGGGGTTTTTTGGACATGGGCGACGGCGTTGGCCCAGTCGTCCTTGAGGGCCTTGGTCCTGTGCCGGGCCGGGTAGCGGGCGTAGAAGGAGGCCAGGCCTGGCCAGTGGCCCTGGAGCATGCGGCGCTGCACGTCGGTGACGGCGAGGCCGGCGGCCGCGGCGCCGGCCAGGACGGCCTGGCGGGCCTCGGAGTCAGTGGGATACCTGTTGGCGTCATAGAGCCCGGTCATGGCCAGCTGCAGCATGGTCCGGGACATCCGGCCTGTGCCCTGCAGAACCTGCTGTGCGCCTTCTTCCATGGCCGGTAGTGCCGTGAGGGTGTGTTCCTGGCGTAGGGCCCGTACCACGGAGATCTCCCCGGCCAGCTCAGCGTTCATTGTCGTCCACACGCCAGGTGTGTTCGGGCGCCGGGCGATGTCGTAGGCGGTGTTCAGGCTCATGGCCAGTTCCTGGTGGCCACCGCGCTTGTGCGGGGAACCGGGAACACGCATGCAGCCGTGCAACAGGTTTTGGTGCGGAGTCTTGTCCAGGCTCCGGTACCGGGTGCCCAGGGCCTCGACAAGATCACGCGCCTGCGAAAACGTCACCCGCTCCTGCAGCGGGATGTACACGTGCCGGCCACCGTTGGGGGAGTAGTCCTCGATCCACCGTGCACCGCAACGGCCCAGCCAGGACGTCACCGCCCTGACCTCGGCCGTGACCAGGTCAACGCCGGCAACGGAGGAGTCAAAGTCAAGGAAGATGGCAGCGCACGTGCCGTCCTTCCCGAAAATACGCACCGCCGCCGGAAACGAGGGGAGAGCCCCGGTCAGGTCCCGCTCATGCTTCTGCGGATACGATCTGCCGCCATCACGGGACAGGCGCACACGGGGCTGGCCAGCGAGAAGGGGGGCCAATGCCGACCACACAACCCCGGGCGCCGAAACAGGCGCTGGTGCGACACGAACATGAATACCGGGTTCAACGGATGTTGACCCAGCCAAGACAGGCTGTACGATAGGGACCAAGTTCCTTTCACTTGTGGAAGGGTACGAAAAGATCCACCCACTGGGTGGGTGTTGAATAAAGTTCAGATCGGTGTCCGCCAAGATCAGGATCTGAACAACAAAACTTTTTCGAAGTTAAGGCCCGCGAAAGCGGGCCATCTTCGTTTAACCGGCCTTATCGATAGGCAAAGCCTCCTGGTGCATACCATCAAGCTTGTTGGGGAGCCCGGCCGCGCGGTCGATCAGCGCGCCGACATACTCACCGAAGGACATGTTGTACCGCTGCATCGCCCTCCAGGCTCGGTAATGCTGGTCTGGGAGCACAAGACAGTTCAGTGGTGCCCTCTTCCCAATCAGCTTGGGTGCGCGGTATTCCTCCATGTAGACCACCCTAACCTCGGTTTAAGAGAACCTGTAGATATACAGAACGTGTCGCGATGGCGGCGATCGCGCCCCCGGGACCAGGCAAGCGACAGCCTACATACATGCTCCGCACATGCACAACTCAATAGTTGCGCACTGCCTGTACGCTCCGGATGGCATCAGGTAACATTTTGTGTCAGCTGTCAGCCTGCCCTATGTGGCGGTCTACACCACAAGCAGCTGACCTTGGCTGAAGGAGCTTTAACGATGGCACATGGGGGCCGCAGCGTGTTTCTTACGCAGCAACAGAAGAAAGAACGGCTGGCGGATCGCATGGGCATCCTGGTGGATATCTGGGAGTCCGACAACAACACAGCGCTGACTTACCCTCATGTCGAGGAAGCACTTTCCACCCACGGAATCCACCTGTCGCGAACCCGCTGGTCCTACTTGATCAATGGCACTGGCAGCCTGGTGACAGATCAAGAACTCCTAAAGGGCATCGCTGAGTTCGTTTTTGACGTGCCGGCTACTTATCTGTGTGATCTCAACAGTGAGACTCCGCCCGAGGTCGAATCGCGGATGGAGTTTCTTGTCCAGATGCGAAAGCTCAAGGTGAAGAATTTCGCCGCGAGAAACCTGGGAGCGACTTCGCCGGAAACTCTGAGGACGATCACTAAAATCATCGATGCATCGATGAACGGTGACGAGTGAATGGCTCTCCCGCCGGTCCGGGAAAAGGTTCGTGAGTTATGCGGAGTTGGCACGACATCGATGAAGGAAGTTGTTGAGCGCCTGACCGTGATCTGTGAGAAGCCGATCAATCTGATCGAGTACAAGGAATCCTGGGGAGCGCTGACGGCCTTCAAAGCTGAATTTGACGATCGCATCAACGTGTATTTTCCCCCGCAGAACTCGCTGCAATACAAACTTCACTGCATTTATCATGAGCTCGGACACATCTATTTGGAGAGCTTTCAAACTCCCTTGGCTCTGCCGTCCCTCTCGGAAGAGATGCTGAGGGAAACCGCAGACGCAATTAACATCAGCTGCCGAGCCGTTCCGAATCATCCCGTAGAACGGTGGGTGGAGGATTTCGCTTTCGAGATGTCGAAGAAGACCCGCGGGAACAGCTCGTCCGATCCCGATCCGTTCCTCTGCTGAGCCATGCGACTACTCCTTTTTGCGCTGCTGAGCGCCCTATGCCTCCTACGGATCCCTGCCATGGTGAAGATGAAGGAGGCCCGCGCTTCGTGGCTGGCGTCAGTGTTCGGCCTCGCTGCGCTCTATGTGCTGGGAACCGTCACGCCACTAGAGGACCTTGACAGTGCCCTCGGCGGAATCAACGTCACAAATCTGCTCCAAAGCAGCTTTGCGCTGCTGGCAATCTTCTTCTTTAACGACAGCGTGCGCCGCTTGGCGAACGTGGACGAAGTCAGATGGACCTACTACGCGCCGCTGCTTATCCTTCCCGTCATGGCTTTCAGCTTCGCGCTCATTGAGGATAAAGCTCCAACGGCAGCGAGCTTCATCGTTAGTCGGCTGGACCAGCTCCCAACAGTTGTCTATAGCGGTATGTACATGATCGCCCTGTTGTTTACCGTGCTTAGGACGGTCTACATGCTGCGTCACAAGGCTAAGGGCCTGTACGCCGCATTCACGATAGGGCTGCTCGTCGTTGCGGCGGCATGCTCTTGCCATATCGCCTATGTGGCCCTCTTCCACTTCACGCCCTGGCACGCCCTAGCCCTAGATATCGGGTCCTGGTGGGATCGACTGTTCTATAGCGGCCTCTCTGTAACGGCTGCTGGTTGGCTCATTCTCTTCCTCTCAAAGCAGCTCGCTAGGGTGCGTCTCTGGACTGCTGATGCTTTCTGGCTCACTGCGTTAAGGATCCGAGTTAATGCTGACCGGTCACGCCTCAGCCCCGCGTGGGATCTTTTAAATGAGACGCTCGAAAACGGCATTTACAAAAGCCTTATTGTTCTGCACAACTACGAGCGCGGCAACTTGATTACGTTCCCGGAACCGATGCAAGACAGGATCGCTCGAGTTGAAGCCAAGCTGGACGCGCGTGTCTAGCTTTGGCCAGTCGCGATCGTCCTGTTGACCCACCCGGTCAGTTGGCTGGTAAAAGTGTGAGGCGAGGCGTTCCACTCCTGAGTATGATGCGCTCCGGGTAACGGAATCAGGGTGACGGTGCCAGGATTCGCCCGTTGGAACGCGGCCGAGATCTCCCAAGGAACTTCTTGGTCAGCTTTGGAGTGCAAGACCAGCGTCGGGACGGCCACCCGGTCAGGTACATCGACCCATTCAAGCGCATCGAAATTGATTGCTTCCTCCAGACCGATTAACTTCGCGAAGAGGGGAACCTGCATGAGACGCATGACGAGGCCGGCCCCGATCGCCGGTACGCCGGCTCGCGCCGCACCTGCTGTGATGGTTTTACGCCAGCTCGTGACGGGCCCCACCAGAATGATCCCTGCGATCTGCTCCCGGTATGCGCTGCGCTCCGCTGTAAGCAGGGCAATGGTCCCGCCCATTGACCAGCCGGAGAGGATGATTCGTCGGGCCCCATGAGCTACGGCGTAGGCCACCGCGCTTTCCACGTCATGCCATTCGGTTTGCCCCAGGTGGCTCGACTCGGCCTGTGGCGGGCTGACCTCCGGGTCGCTGCGAAATGAGGGCACCAGGGAGGTAAACCCCAAGGGACTGAAAGCCTGGACATCTCGGAACATGATCGCGCGGCTGGTCCAGCTGCCATGGATATGGATCACCCATACGTCCGTGTTCTCACCTTCGAATAGCCAGGCCGGCGCCGCACCGTAGGAGGTGGGGATGTCCACCTCTTCGTATCGTCCGCCGACCGCAGACGGTTCGAAGAAAACATCGGGGGTCCAGTCGACCAGTGGCCCCAGCCGTTCCGGTCCGGAGCCAGGCGGATCGATCCGCCGCTCTACAAACTTTTGATCCTCATCGATCAACATGACTTCGCTGACCCTCGTGTAGCTCGCGGCCACAGGGTCGAACACCCCAAAGTCACCCGGGGCTTTGGTGTAGTCGTCCAGATCGATGCGGATTCCTCGTCCGTCATCTGTCAATTCGGCTCGGCGGTAGTCCTTTGGGCCCTGCTTAACGATCTTGTGGGCCATGACAACCGCGAACGCAGATAGCGCGGCAGTCGGTACAAGGAACGCCAGGCAGACCAGGCCATGCCGTGTTGTCAGCATTACGTCTCACCCTCCAGCGCCGATCCAGGTAGAGCAACGGAGCCAATTCATCGTAACGTCCCTTCAGCACTTGCTAAATGAATAAGCCATGCTCACTACAAGCGTTGCACATGTTCACTACAGGCGTGTAACGTTCTGACTGGACCATCCGACGCCTGAGCATTGAAGGGGATTCATATGACCAGGAGTGAACGGCAGACGTCGTTTTCAGACTCGTTGACCGAGGAGCAGCGGGCTGGGATGGATGGGGCGGCCCTGGATGCGGACGATGTTGAAATCATCGACGAGATTGATCCGGATAACCCATCTCTGGACGCCCCGAGGGCGCGTGAACTCACAAGACAAATCAGAGTCGCTTTGGAGCATTCCTACACGCTGATCATTACGGCGTATCAAGGGAGAGCGTGGGCTGCTATGGGGTACAGCTCGTGGGATGCGTATTGCAAGGGTGAGTTTGGGTCTTTGGCGTTGCAGCCGCCTCGTGAGGAGCGGCAGGCAGTGGTTATGTCGATGCGTGAGGCGGGCATGAGTACGCGGGCGATCGGTTCCGCCCTTCAGGCTAGCCATACGACCATTGAGCGCGATATTGCCAGCAGCAGGCGAGCCATCGAAGTCGCGGACAATTCTGCAGGTGGCACATATGTGCCACCTGCAGAGGCAAACGTCGTGGGCCTTGATGGCAAGTCCTACCCGGCAGCCGATGCCCGGCCCAGGAAGCCGGAGCGCGGCACGTTTGAGGATGTTCCGTTGAGTGATGAGTTGTTGAATATGTCGCCGTCGGAGATGGGGATCGCGGCGTTGTCGCCGTCGTCGTTTACGTCGCGGCCGGCGCGGGAGCGTAAGGATGCTGCGCGGCGTTTGACGGGGTCGATGGATTTGCCGTTGCCGCTGGTGATCAAGCTGGCGGGGCAGATCACGCTGGATCCCACGACGCTGACGGTTGATGAGGATTCGGACGCGGAGACGTTGACGGAGCTGGCTGCGGACGCTTCCCGCGGAGTCCTGGCGTTGTCCCACGTGCTGACGGCCATTGACGTCAAGGTGCTCTCCGGCGATGTCGATGATGCGGTGGCGTTGACTGCCGTTGTCACGGATGCGGTGGATGAGCTGGGGAGGTTCCTGGATGCACTGCATTCCCGGAAGCGCAGGCCTTAAACGGAAACAGCCCCGGATTGGACTCCCAGGGGCTGTTTCCAAACAAACATCTGCGAAACAGAAGATTTTCATCAACGGATTCAGTGTACAGGCAGTGGTTGAGCTGACAAGTAAGTTCCCGCTCCTTGAGACGGAATATTTGGCTAAGGGGATTGCGTCATGACGCCCGGGATAGATCGTAAGACTGACCGGATCAATCCGGATTCCATGGCCACTCTGTGGCTGACCGTTTGCCTCGTCGGGTTCCTGGCTGTGGCCTCGTTCATGGTCTCCTTTACTGGCCTGCATGAGGTCGCGGCGTGGGCCGGATTGCCGGTCTGGCTGCGTTGGGCTGTCCCGGTGTTCATCGACGTCGCAATCCTTGCCTACACGCTGGCGGTGTTGATCCACCGGCACCGCGGGGAGCGGACGTGGGCGTCCTGGATTTCCTTGGGCGGGTTCACGGTGTTTTCCATGGTGGCCAATGCGGCCCACGCGTTGTCGATCCCGCACCCGGACTTCGGTCAGCAGATCATTGGTGCGGCGATTGCTTCACTGGCTCCGCTGGCCGTGTTTGCAGCTACAGAGCAGCTGGGCCGTTTGGTGATCGGCAGGCCGGACGCAGGGGAGCCTGCCGCCAAACTGACCGTAGGGTCTGTCGGCACTGCACCGGATGGCCCTGGTAGCGGTGGTGAGCCTCTGCCCGAGGCTGAGCTCGCCCATGTGCCGGCTACATGGCTTGCCGCCGAAAGCACAGCTGGTGAGGCCGTACGGGCGTCCCTGCCCGTCACACAGGATGAGCCTGCCGTGCCTGTTCCTGTTGGTGCCGCCACTGCGCCGTCCACGGAATCAGTTCCCGCAGTACCGGCTGAAACCTCCAGCGATGGGCTGACGTCCCATGTTGCCCCTGTTCCTGCCCTTAATGTTTCACCCCGGCCTTCTCTGAGTGTTGTCGGGCGGAAGCCGAAGGCTATGGATCTGGAGCAATGGGTGGGCGCCCAGCTGAGCGCCGGCACCCAGCCGACGGGCAAGGCCGCCGCGAAATTCCTGAACGTCTCTGAACGGACCGGGCGGACCCGCCTGAACGATTTAAAAGCCACCCAGCCTGCCCTGTTTGCCGGTGCAGTGTTGAAGGAAGGTACCAACGCGTGAGCACAAAAGCTATGGCATGGGCGTTTGAGAAGGAGGTATCCGCGGAGACGTGGAATGTTCTTCTGAGGCTTGCACATGACGCAGACGATGCCGGCCTTGTCGTCTTCAGCCACGGGTATCTCTCACATTTGACTGGTGAGCCGCAGGGGAGGGTCCAGGCCGCTCTGGCCGAGCTGATGGTGAAGGGCCTCGTGAAAAGCACGTCCTTGCCGGACAGCGCCGCCGTGGCGGAGGCCGGACACGACCGGGCATTGTGCCTGCAGCTGGGGAACACCGCCCACGAAAGGGCGGTGCCCCAAGAATTTCTTGATGAGATCAATGCAGACCGTGCCCGCAGACGAGCAGAGATCGAAGGCATCCTGTGAGTTCGAAAGCCCTGACATGGGCATTCAGTAAGGAGCTTCGACAGGGAGCCAAGTTCGTGTTGGTGACCATGGCTGATGCGGCCGACGACGACGGCTATCTCTTCCCCTCGTACGAGTATCTGGCCCACAAGACGTGCTTGTCTCAACGCTCCCTGGTGGCCGCTATCAAGGAACTGGTCGAGCTGGGGTTGGTGGTGTGCGAGCGGAACCACCACCAGGACGGCTCGCGGGCGGCGAACCTGTTCTTCCTGCTTCTGGAGAACAGGAAGCATGCGTCGCCGGTGTGGCGGGGTGCGGTGTCCACAAAGGAACGCAAGGCTCAAGCCGAGCGATTCCGCAAGGAAGCGTTAGCGAACCTGACCGAGCAAGTTCCGCAAGAAACCAGTAGTGCAGAATCTGCACTTAGGCCCGATGAGGGGCCTGCCGGTGAGCCTGCCTTGGAGGAAACCAGTGGGCAAGTTCCGCAAGAAACAAGTAGTGCAGAATCTGCACTTAGGCCCACGGGGCAGGGCAAAAACCCCGGAAAACCAGTAGTGCAGAATCTGCACTTAGGCTCCACCAAAGTGCAAAATACGTCGGACCTAAGTGCAAATTATGTAAACGCCTCCTTTAAGGAACCTCATGATGACTTAAGTCATCATCATCAGTCCGGGCGCGAAACGGCACCTGCCGCTGAGGTCCTTCCGGTGACGGTGATTGATGATGAGCCAGCGAAGCATCGGGGAGTGGACCTGGCCGGGCTCAAGCACCGGCTGGAGCCGGTCCTTGGCCCGTGCCGGTCCGAGAAGCTGGTCTGGGTCATCGATGAGGCGCTGTCCAGGGCGACGGCGAAAGTTTCAAATCCGACGGCGTTCATCGTCAAGTGCGTGCTCAACGACCCGGCCCGGTTCGCACCACCGCCGGCCGGGTCCGGGCTCGCAGCGCCAGGCGCCGGCGGCGCAACGGCTGCTGCCGGGTTCGCCGTGGTGACGCGGTCCAGGGCCTTGCTGGGACCGGGAGATACCCCGTGTACGAAACCGGATCATGGCCAGTACGCGGCGGATCACTGCCCGGCGTGCCGGACGGAAAACCTTGTCGCCGAAACGGCTTTGGAGCCGGCACCGATGAGCGGGGACGAGCTGGCGGCGTGGCGGGCCGAGAGGGCCGCGAAGCGCAGCGGGCCGCGGGTTCTTGAGCGTCCACGCACGGTCTCCGGCGGTGTTCAGGTCTGATGTCGGCAGGTCAGGGCAGGGGGATCACTGGCATGGAGACGCGAATCGCGGAGGCTGTCATGCATCCGAAGACGCGGGGCGCTGTGTGGAACATTCTGGCCGGTTTCGGGCTGGGGCAGGATGTGGACGACGTCGTGGCGGACACGGCGGAGTCGGCGTTGAAGGCCTCTGATTCATTTGATCCGGAGCTGGGGCATGTGCAGGGCTGGGTGCTGACGATCGCCAAGCGCCGGGCCTATGACCACGCGAAACGGGCCGGGGCGAAAGGCCGGCTGCAGGGCCGGCTGGAGGGTGAATCCGACGGGCCTGACCCGGCGTTGAATCTCGTGGAGGATGACTTCGCCCAAGAGGTTGTCGAGCGGTTGGCGGCCAGTGCGGAGTCCCGGCAGATCCTGGCTTTGACGGAGAAGCTGGTGGCTAATCCGGATTCGTTCCGCCGGGTCGCGGCGTTGTGGATGGTCTACCAGGGCAGCGTGCCGAAAGCTTCTGCGGCGCTGGGCATCTCGCAGGAGGCGCTCCGGGATTCCCGCCGGGAAGTCGTCCGGTGCGCCCACGTCGTCCGCAAGGCCGTGGCAGCCCGGTCCGCCGGGGACCCCGTGACCGTCGGGACGCTGCTGGGGTGTCTGCCGGTGGAAGGCAACGAGGACGGTTCGTGGGCGCGTGCGTTGTCCGTCGCGGTGGTCCGTGCCGGCGGGTTCGGGAAGGTCAATGCCGCATCGATGGCAGAGGTGACCGGGTACTCGCTGAACACCTGCCGGCAGTACGTCGTCGAGGCGCACTGGCTCCTGCAGGTCGCCCGGACCGTCCTGGAAGGTGTTGAGACAGCTTGAGCGGGTCCGGAAGCGAACCACCATTGACAACACCGGCAACAGGCAACGGGGAGAGCATGACTTTCAACATGGACGGCACCGGACGGCAGCAGGACGGATTCAGTCCCGGGCAGCGTGCGCAGCTTCAGGAGATGATGTCCGCCCAGCGTGCGCAGTTGGAGGAGATGATGTCCGCCCAGCAGCCGGGCAAGCGTGAACAGAAGCGTCTGGCCCGTCGTGCGGCGCGTCAGAGGATCCTCGGGGCCATGCAGGACACGGTGGACGCCGCGGCGCCGCAGGATGGTGCCACGGGCTTTGACCGGACAACGGTCAGGGGCAGGGCGGCGGAGTGGTTTTCACGCAGTGCCCTGACACGGGCAGCGCTGGGTATCGCCGTGATCGCCGTCATTTTGACGTGGTGCGTTGTGGTGTTGGGCGGCAACCGATGAAGATGCTTAGCCGGGCCGGGGGCGCGTTGTTCATCACGATCCTGTTCGCGGCGTCACTGCTGGTCGCTGTCGTCCTCGGCGCGGTATCCGGCGGGAGGGCTGGCGCCTCGACGGACCCGTCCTCGTGCGTGGCACCTCTGCCCGGGGCCGGCCTGGCCGCCGGTAAGGTCCCTGCGGAGTACGTCGAGGCGATCAGGGAAGCCGCGAAGGCCTCGGGTATCCCGGCGCCGATCCTTGCCGGGCAGCTGCGGCAGGAAAGCAACTTCAACCCCAAGGCCGTCTCCCATGCCGGGGCCCGCGGCATCGCCCAGTTCATGCCGGGCACATGGGCGAGCTACGGGCAGGGAAAAGACCCGTCCGACCCGCAGGCCGGTATCAGCGCCCAGGGGAAGTTCATGGGGGGGCTGCTGAAGCAGGCGAAGGCCTCGGGGTTCGCCGGGGATCCGGTGGATCTTGCCCTGGCCGGCTACAACGCGGGCTGGGGCGGGGTGACCGCTGTCGGCGGGATCCCGGACAACGGTGAAACCGCCCAGTATGTGACACGGATCAGGCAGTTCGCGAACGAGTTCGCGGCCAAGGACGGCACGGACGCAGTCACCGCCAGCGTGAAGGGCTCCGGGGAGTGCGATCTTGCGACCGGCACGTCCAGCGGGAATGATGACTACCCGTTCAAGGACCTGCCGCACTGCATGCTGAACGCCAATGGCGGCTACGCGGGCTGCCCGGCGGGGTCCCAGTCCGAGTTCAACGCCTTCCACGGTGAGTGTGTGGACTTTGTGATGTGGCGGCTGAACCAGCAGTTCGGTGTGACGAAAGCGCCGTGGAAGATCATGAACGGCAACTTCCGTCCGGACGGCGGCGTCCTGGGTGATGCGCGTGACTACAGGGCAGCGTGGGAGAACAAGGGCTGGCCGGTGGACAAGACACCCACTGTCGGGGCCGTGGTCTGGTACGGGCCCGCGAACGCGAATGCCTCCTCGGCAGGCTACGGGCACGTTGCCATTGTGAAGGAAGTCCTCAAGGACGGGTCCTTCATCGAGGAAGGCTATAACTTCGGGTTCCCGCCGGAGGATCACAAGTACTACACGATCAAACGGGCCAACAGTGCACCGGATAATTTCCTGCACCTGCCCAAAGCCGGCTGAACCCCAAGCCTGATGAACCCCAAGCCGGATGAACACGGAACGGACATGACCATGATGACGAACGAAACCACAGCCGCCCGGAAGCCCGACCGTTGGGCAATGCCAGCTGCCGTGCTCGGCGCAGCCCTGGCGCTGGTGTTCCTGACCGGCTGCGGGGGCGGGCCGGTCGTGGACGTCACCTCACCTCCGGAAACTGCCGCGCAGCCCACCGGAACGGTAACGGGGACCACCGGGGAACCGGCGCCGGGCAACGGGTCGGCGTCTGCGTCTGTATCGCCGCCGTTTACCGGCAATCCGGCCCCGCCGATGCAGGGGCAGGGTGTCGAGACGGCCCAGCCGGCATGGAACGCTGATGCCGAACGTGCCGCGCTGGTCGCGGCCGATGATGTGATGCGTGCGTTCACCGCCACCACCCTGACCTCATCCCAGTGGCAGGCACGGATCAAACCGTTGCTGACCCCCCGGGCACAGCAGGCATGGTCCCGCGCTGATCTGAAGTACTTCACGGCCACCTCGGTTACCGGCCAGCCGCGGCTGGATGAGGACCGGTCCAACCCGTACTTCGTATGGGCGAGCGTCCCGACAAACGACGGCGACTACCGGGTACACCTGAACCGCCTCGAACCGGGCGCACCGTGGCTGGGAGACATGATCAGGCCGCTGCAGCTCAAACGCTGAGACCCGCTTCACGCCCCATCCTCCACGGACGGTCTCTGCACCTGGCGCATTTAGCCGCCGGTGCAGGGGCCGTCTTCTCTTGTGCTCTGACACACGGCTGCGGGACAGGGCAATGAACCCTCCATAGACATGCCGGCAGCACAACAGTTTGCCGGCGGAAGGGAAACCAATGTTTGAAGGCATCGCCACCGGCTTCAGCCGGCTTCCGCTGGCACCGGAACCGGTGAACCCCGACCAGGGGACGGATTATCTGGCTGGGCTCCGGGATTTTGCGGGACAGTTCCTGACCGGCTGTATCGTGCTCGTCGTCATTTCCGCGATTGTGTCCGTGACCTTGTTCGTGATCGGCAAGATGACAGCGTTTTCCAACGCCCAGTCCAAGTCACTGATGTGGTCCGGGAGGGTCTTCCTCGGTGCCGCGATCATCGGATCCGTCGGCGGCCTGATCTTCTGGGGCTCCGGGCTGGGGAAGTTTGACCTCCTCCCGGCCCAGGCCCAACAGCCAACCGTCGAGATCACCAAAAAACCCGCCAAATCCACGTGCACGAACACCGTCGAAAAGCTGGGCCCAATATTTCCCAATAATCTCTCCGACGAGGACATTAAGCGGTACGCGACGGCGCTCCTGACCGAAGCCGACGCCACACCGATCATCAACGCCGACAAGAACGGGGCGGGGCAAATACGGGTCACAGGGTTCCGGTGGACGCCCACGGGACCGGACTGCACCTCGAACAATCTCACCCCTGACCCCTGCCAGGACGTCAAGGTCCTGGGGAGCAGGGATGTTGAAAAAGACTACAAACCGCGCACCACCGCCGAGTGCACGAACTGATTGAAGGGTATGTATCCGATGAGTGTTCTGAAGAGTGTTTTTACTTCCGTTGCGGCGGAGGGGATTGATCCGAAGGTCACTGCTAATAACACGGCTCCGTGGTTGCCGGTGCTGCGTGACATTGCCGGTGGTGTGATGGTGACGTGCATCGTTTTGCTGGTGATCGTGCTCATTATCGGTGTCGTTCTGCTGGTCGCAGGGAAGCTGGGTTCGATGTCCGGTGCGCAGTCCACGGGCTTCATGATCCTGGTCTGGGGTTTGCTGGGCGCCGCGGTGATCGGCTCCGTCAGCGGTCTGGTGTTCTGGGCGACGACGAATTCGCTGGCGCCGAAACCGGTCGCTGCGGCCATGGGTGCTTTGCTGGGGTTGGGCTGATCCGGTGAGGTTCGCGGCGCTGGTACCGATGGGGCCGGCAGAGGATATCCAGAAGTTTTTCGACGGCGGGATCCAGGGGTTCGCGGCGAGCGTTTTCGATGTGATCAAGGGCGCTTTCAGTTCGACGGACATGAACTCGAACTGGTGGGTCTCTGTGATCGGCGGGACGGTCAACACCCATGTCGGCGGGCAGGTCACCACGGTGGTGTATCCCGGCATGTTGACGCTTTTGGTGCAGGTCATGGCCCCGGTGATGGTCATTCTTGTTGCCGCGCAGGTTGTTGTCAGTCTCTTCCGCTCTTCCACTGTCGGCCTGATCCGGGCCGGCGCCACAGCGGTGTTCGCGATCCCGGCGACCTACATTCTGGCCGGGATCATGTTCACCCTGATCCAGGTGATGGACAACATCTCCGTCTATATCCTGGCTGCCGGGAACAACGACGGCGAGGACGCGGTCACCACCACGGTGCTGGCGTTGTTCGGCCTCTCCTGGGATCCGGCGACAAAGTCCGTGGTGCTGGATGAGAACTACCAGCAGTGGGCTCTGGCGAAAGACCAGAACAACCCGGGAGCGATTCTCGTCCCGGTCATCCTGATCTTCGTGATCTGGATCATTGCGCTTTTGCTGGCGGCGTTCATGGTGTTCCGGATGCTGGGTTTGATCGTGCTGGCCTCGTTGCTGCCGATTGCGGCGATGAGCCAGCCGCTGGAAGCAGCGAAGGGCATTTTCAAGGGCTTCGGCACGACGGCTCTGGCGTTGCTGATAGCCAAACCATTGTCTGCACTGGTGCTGAAGCTGGGGTTCGTGATCTCGGCGACGTCGAACACGACGTTCCAGTTTCTGGCCGGGATCCTGTGCCTGCTCATGGCCGCTGTCATGCCGGTGCTGACGATGAAGTTCATGGCGTTCCTGACCGGCGGGGCAGGGGACGGGATCATCGGCGGCGGCTCCGGGATCGGGTCCGCCGCCGGGCGCCGCTTCGAACGCCACGGCGGCAGTGCATTGCGCAGCACACGGCAAATGAGTTCCAGGATCGCGCGGATGCCGGCCCGGATCGGGCGCGGCAGGTAATGAAAACAACCAACGATTTTCGGGGAGAGGTGCTTCGCTGATGAGCGCAGGCGTAGTAATGGAAGAGGAGCTCGGCTGGCACGATGTGCGGTTCGGGCGCGAAACCAAGAGGGGAGTCGTGCTCGGGCTGGAAATGCACCAGCTCATCACCTTCGGTATCGCGATGGTGGCCATCGTGGTCACGGTCCTGGTGTTTGGCTTCCCGCTCGGCTGGCTGATCGGTGGCTCACTGCTGCTGATCACCGGGCCGGTGTGTTGCACGAGGTTCCACGGGACCTCAACGCTGCGCTGGGGGGCCCGGTGGATCGGCGGCCGGTGGGGCAGGGCTACGGGCCAGGGGAAGTACCTGCGGGCGACCCGGACCGAAACACCGTTGGATCTTGCCCCCGCGCCGGTACACACCCACGGTGCACTCCATGCAGCCCCGGACCCGGATGGGGAGCCTCCGGCCTACCGGTCAACGATCGGCAAGAAGGGTCAGATCGTGCCGGGAACACCGGAGCGGTTCATGTTGCCGGGGGAGCTGAACGAGCTGCTCTGCTATGAGCTGCCCGGCGGGGAAGCGTTCGTCTATGACCCGGTGAACAAGTACGGGATCATTGCCGCCCAGGTCGAATCCATGAACGCTTTCGCGCTCGAGTCTGAAGACGAGCAGATCAACCGTACCGAGGCTTTCTCGTCCGTGTTGACCGCGCTCTCCACCCAGGAAGGCGTCGAGTACCTGCAGCTGACCGATCAGACGTCGGTGGTGTCCGGGGCGAAGATCCGGGACTACTACAAAACCAAGGGTGCGCAGGCTCCCCGGGTGGTCCGGGACGGGGAACTGGTGCCGCTGGCGGGCGCGAACATCAACTCGTTCGCGTCCCACGCCTATGAGGATCTGGTGTCCAACGGGCGCGGCATCATGCACCACGAAGGCTGGGTTGTGGTCGTGTTGAGCCGGAAGAAGCTGGAGAAGTCGATCACGGCCCACGGCGGCGGGCTCGCCGGATTCATGAGCCTTGCGGCGGGCACGATTTCCTCGGTAACGGAATCACTGACGCCGACCGGGACGATGGTGCGGTTCTGGATGAATGCACGGGAACTCTCAGCCTGCATCCGGCGCGCAACCGACCCTGCCTCTGCGGTGGAAATTTCGGAGCGGACCGGAGCGTTTGCCGGTGTCGCACCGGCGTCTGCCGGGCCGATGGTCATGCTGCCGGAGTGGTCCACGCTCCAGACGGACACGGGCGTTCACCGCACCTGGTGGGTGTCGGAGTGGCCACGGAAGAAGGCCAGCCTCGGGTTCATGTCGAAACTGGTGTTCGCCGGTGACTTCCGGCATTCCGTGACGCTCATCGCCCAGCCTTACCCGGTTGCTAAGGCCATGAAGGACATCACCACCTCCCTCGCCGATCACGATTCCGGGCTCGATATTCAGCACCGGCTGGGACGGCCGATTTCCCGGGCACAACGGCTGGAAGGAACTGATCTTGAGTTCCGGGAAATGCAGCTCACCGACGGCTTCGGGGCCTTGAAGATCGGCGGCTACGTCACGCTCTCGGCATCGGACGCGACGGAACTGGAAGTGAACAACACCAAACTGCGCAACGCGGCCGCGGCCGCACAGGTAGAACTGCGGTGCCTATACGGGCAACAGGCCGAAGGCTTCGTCGCCTCGGCCATGCCGCTGGGCAGGGGACTGCTGTGAAGCACATCGGAGGGAAAAAGAAGAAGCAGTTGTCCGGGCCGGTCCCGGTCCTGCTGGATATCTCCAACGGTTCCCGTCAGGCAAGGGCGCAGCAACGCCGGGCCACGGCCCGTGCCGTCGCGGCTGCGTCTGTTGACGCGGTCAGCGGTGATGACGGCTTTCCGCAGCAGGCATTCCCTACCGGCGGGAAGCAGCGCATCAACAATCTTCGCGGCGGTTTCCGGCTCCGCCAGCGCCCGTTCAGCGAGACGGCGTTTTCCTTTGCGACGGCGTACCCGTTCCTGGCCGGCGCGAACCTCGGGCACAAGGGCGCCTACATCGGCGAGGACGTTTACGGCGGCGGGGCGTTCGTGTTTGACCCGTGGGAGCTGTACGAGGCGAAAGTCATCACCGGCATGTCGATGATCCTGATGGGCGCTGTGGGTTCCGGAAAGTCCACGTGCGCGAAGTCCGTGGTCTGCCGCCTGGTGATGCTGGGACGCAAGGCGTTGATCCTCGCGGACCGTAAGGGCGAATGGGATGTTGTCGCGCAGTTCCTGGGCGGTCACACCATCAAGGTCGGCCCGGGCCAGCCGGACCGGGTCAACCCGCTGGATGAGGGCATCCGGCCCTCGGTGACGCCGGACGGGGAACCGATGACGGATCTGCGCTGGGCGGCGATGGTGCGCGCCAGGCGGTTGAATCTGCTCCAGACCATCGGTGAAATCCTGCTGGACCGTGCCGTGCAGGGCGCCGAACACACAGCCCTGTCGATGGCACTGGATCTGACGGTGGAGTCGGCTGCGCCGGGTGTGCCGACGTTGCCGGGCTTCATTGAGCACCTGCGGCAGATGAGCGTTTCCACCGATGGTTCACGCTCCGTTGCCGAAGCCGCCGAACGGCTTCTGCACGCTTTTTCCCGCTGCACCCAGGGGGACCTGAAGGGCATGTTCGACGGCGAAACGACAGCTAACTTCGACCCTGACCTGCCGATCATCACGGTCAACACCAAGGCCCTGGTCGGCGCATCGAAGGAGGCACGGAAAATCGCCTACGCCTGCACCGGGTCATGGGCTGAATCCATGGTCACCAACTCCGACTCCGGACAAAGGCTCTGCGTCTACGAAGAGGGCTGGGACTCAGTCAGCGACGAAGCATCCCTGACACGGATGATGGAGGCGTGGAAACTCGCCCGTGACTACAACATCTTCAATGTCCTGATCATTCACAAACTCGGGGACCTGGACATTGCCGGGGACGCCGGATCGAAAATGGCCGCGATGGCACGCTCCCTGCTGGGCGATACCACGGTGAAAGTCATCTACCGGCAGGAAACAGCCAACCTTGCCGTGACCGAGCGGGAGCTGGGCCTGACCCGGGCCGAGCGGGAGGACGTAAACCGTTCCGCCCAGGGCACCGGGCTCTGGAAGGTCGGCCCCTACCGGACGGTGAGCGTGAAAAACCAGCGCACCACCGCCGAAGTGCCGGTATTCGATACCGACGGCAAAATGCGCTCCAACAGGGGCGGGGAGGCAGCAGCATGAAAGCGATGGATAAAGGGACCCAGATGGCGGTCCTTGCTCTTGGCCTGATCGCACTGGTGCTCTATGGGCTGTACCTGCCGGGGCAGATCGCCGCGTCCTTCCGCTGCGGATCCTTCACCACCCTGCCCTCGATCCTCCAGCCGCTCGGATTCCTGAACCCGTCCAGCCCCGCCGACGCTTCCATCTACGGGGTCACGGCAGCCGGCTGCGGACCGGAGAGCGGGGCAGTCATCGTCTGGATGGTCCTGCTCGTCGTTCTGGCCGTCGGCGCCGGCGTGACCGTATGGAAGCTGGTGCACGACTGGAAACTCTCGGACGAGTACTTCGTCAAGGACGTCATGGGCCGGGACGGGCTGGCCAGGATCAAGGAAATCAAGAACACGGTCGGGGAGAAGAAAATCCTCGAACGCGCCAAAAGCATCCGCCCCACCCTGGCCAGGCCGTCAGTGGAGGACGCATCCATCCGCATCGGGCACGTCCTCTCCCAGGCGGTCCTGGTCTCCTGTGAGGAATCGATCGTCCTGGTCGGCCCCCCACGTTCCGGTAAGGGCTTCCACCTGCTGATCTCGGCAATCCTGGACGCCCCGGGATCCTGCATCACCACCTCGACCAGGGCGGATAACTACGCGGCCACCCACGAGCTGCGCTCAAACGGCGGGCCCTGCACGTTGTTTGACCCGCAGGGACTCACCGGGGCGAAGTCCTCGCTGAAGTGGTCACCGATCACCGGGTGCGAGCGGCCCGAGGTCGCAGCCCGCCGGGCCTCCTCACTGATCGGCTCCTCCGGGCTGGGGAAGTCCGGGTCCAACCAGGAATGGGCCGGCGCAGCGATCTCCATCCTCCAGTCACTCCTGCACGCCGCAGCCCTCGGCGGACACACCGTTGACGAGCTCTACCTGTGGGGGACCGCTCCGACGACCGCGCGGACCGCGCAGAAGATCCTGCTCGAACACCCGGACGCCGCATTCGGCTGGGGCCAGTCACTGAAGTCCATCCTTGACGGGGACCCGAAGATGCTCGGCAGCCGCTGGTTCGGCGTCGAAGGGGCACTGGCCGGCCTTGCCGTGCCGCTCGTGCGTGAAACCCTGAAACCGGCCGGCCCGGCCGAAGAACTCGTCCCGGCGAAGTTCATCAGGGACCGCGGGACGCTGTACCTGATCGGGACGAAGTCCGGCGGCGGGGCCATGGCGCCGTTCCTGATTGCGATGATGGACGAAATCACCGAAACCGCCCGTGAAATGGCCATCCGGCTGCCGGGAAACCGGCTCGATCCGCCGCTGTCGCTGGTGCTGGACGAGATCGCGAACATGTCCAGCTCCTGGCCAGGGCTCGTGACGCTGATGTCGGACGGCGGCGGTTTGGGGATCAGCCCGCTGGTGGTCCTGCAGTCCCTCGCCCAGGCCCGCGGCGGCTGGGGAGCGGAAGAAGCGCAGGCCGTGTTCGACTCCGCGACGGTGAAAATACAGCTCGGCGGCTCGGGCAACGAAAAAGACCTCGAATCGTTCGTCAAGCTCCTCGGCACCAGGGCTGTGGAGGAAGGCTCTGTCACGCACACCGCAGACGGGTATTCCTCCAGCACCTCCAAGCGGGAGAAAGACGTCATGACCGTCTCGGAGCTGCGCCGGCTGCCGTTCGGCTATGGCCTGTTCGTCGGGCGCAACGGCAGGCCTTTCCTGCTGAAAATGACGCGCTGGATCGACCGGCCCGACGCCCCGGACATCAAGGCCGGCATCAGGAAGTTCAGCAGCTCACTGCTGGTTGAACTGACCGACTCCACGGCCGCAGGAACGCAAGAGCGCATCAGCGAAGAAGTCCCTGGATAAGCCATGGGTTTCTCTCTGGCCCGGAAGTCCGGGGCCCGGCGCCGCGCCTACACCGGATACCTGCATTCCGGTGCCTGGGCGTGGCGCCGCACGCGCTGGTTCAGGGACTGCCGCGCCGCCGGGGCCGAACCGGCCTGCCAGGTCTGCGGCACAACCCTGGCCGTGGCGGGGACGCTGGATCTGCACCACACCAGCTATGACGGCGTCTACATCAACGACGACGGCAGCTACCGGGCCGAAGAGCCGGACACCGATCTGCTGCCGTATTGCAGGGAACACCACCAGGACTTACACAGGATCCTTGATGAACGACGAGGCGATTACTGGGGCTGGAACCGCCGGCGCGCGACCGCCGTCGTCACCCGGATCCTGACCCGTAAACATCACCAAAGGACACCATGACCGATCCTCGCACCACCACCGGCACCCTGGGGACCTGCTGGCTCTGTGCACAACAAAGCAACCGCATCGAAAGCCACGTCGTTGACCACGACCACTACGAACTCGCCGCCTGCAACGGAGCCGAAGGAGTCAGCGTTGACCTCTGCCCGATGTGCCACGTCGCCGTGCACAAATGGATGCGCTCCAACGGCAGGCCCGGCACGCACGCCGCCGCCGACGCCCTCGACGCGATCTTCTACCGATTCACCAACGCACTGTTGCCCGAACCGCGGAAAGAGGAGCCATGAGCACGAGTACCGAACCGTCAGCAACCGACTGGACCGTCGAACCGTTCAACGCCGACGAAGACGCCCCGGACTCCTGGACGCAAGACGCCGGCACTCCAGCGGGGGGCGGGGGAGGCGGGCTGCCCGCATTTCTGGACCCGGAAATTGAAGCGGAACTCGGCGCAGGCCCGCCCGAATGGATGGGGATCCGCTGGCGCGAGATCAGTGCCGAACACAAAACCGCTGCGTGGACTGCCCTGCGGCAATGGGTGGACTGGTTCGTCCGCGAGTACCAGCTGAACACCTCCCAGATCACCGAGTGCTGGTTTGAACATTCCGACATCGTCGCGGAGCTCTACGCCGGGATGTGCGCCGAATACAAGATCTGGGAAGAAGGGACGCCGGGCCTTGGCGCGATGACAACGTGGCACCCGCACGTCCAGGCGATGACGGCCCGGCTCGCCGCCATGGTCGATAAAAGGCAGTGCCACATCACCGGACACCAGGACGATCCAGCCGACCTTGCCTTCACCTACAACCAGGACCGGTGGGCGCGGATCCGCGACGGGATCACCACAACCGTGGAAGTACCGCGCGAACGGATCAACAGGCGCTGGAGGCCCGTGGCCGTTGCACGTGGCGGGGAAGTCATCACCGGCCGCGAAATTCTTGTTGGCCCTGCCGCCGCTGTGGAGGCCGCCCAGATCACCGGCACAACGCTTCTCTCCGGGGCCGCAGCGGACAGCGTGCAGCTACGACACACGACCCAGGGCGTTGCCGCTGAATCGTATTGGGAACACACCACCGGAACCGGCGGGCAAGACGGCTGGACACGCCACACGGACCCCGAAGCAGAGACGGGACCCGACACCACAGATCAGGAGTAAGAACATGGACCAGAACACGGCGGTAATCGTCGACAACTTCAAGGGCGCGGCAGGGAAGACATCGGGCCGTCTATATAAGGAGTTGTTTCACCGGACTCGACGGACGCCCGGCCGATCTGGAAGAACCCGGCGACACCTGACGGACCGGGATGTGCTCCTCGACCCCCGAGGCTGGGAGCCGGCCGCCCACTGCCGTCCCGGCCGGGGTGCAGCCATTCCTGGCTTCGCGGAGCAGCAGGATCCAGCGTTTAGTAGCGAACCTGGCCGACGGACGATGTCCCGCCGGAATCCGAGCCCAGCACCATTGTGAGATCCTCACCGCGCTGCTCGCGACCGTATCCAATTACATTGAGTCCAACTCGAGTAAGCGAGGCTAGTTCGGCTGGCTTATTTGTGGAGGCCAGAGAGCCTGCGAAATCCACCTCGACAGAAGTGAACTCGTTGTCCTCACCGGGGACGGATAAGTTCAGCTCAACTTTTTCGACAAAGTAGTCGTCCTCGACTGAGTCGGCTACTTTCGCGACGTCCTTGTTAATGTCGTCGCTTTGCTTGGCTTCAACTCTTAGTGAACGCTCAATTCCTGACAGACTGACTGACTGGAGTTTGTACTCACTGAGGTGAGTTTTCACCGTCTCCCAGCGCGGGGACGATGAACCGGGACGGCTCTTCAACTTGTGGCCGCTGTAACTCACCCTGACCATAAGTTCCCGTATTCCGAGCCCAAGCGTCCCGCCACTGAAACTCCATGAGGGATTTTCCGGGTAGGTCCCGTCTTCCGTTACGTTCAGACCCAGGTAGCACCTTCTGGCGGACCAGCGGTGCGCGTTAGCGCGAACCAGCGGCGTGACGTCGATGCCCTCTATTTCAGGGGCTATTTGTTCGAGCTGCTCAAAGGTCATCATTGCGCCCAAGCGCTCCCAGAAGGCGGAATTTTTATTCGAGGTCTCTTGGCGGAGTATCCAAGGCAGCACGTTTCTAAGTTCTTCGGTAGACATGCGGCCTTCAAGGGCTAGGGAGTCTACGGCGCTCTCGTCTTCCGCATCCGCGAGAGCCCATTGCACAAGGGCAGCAGTTCGTTCCATCCGGAACACTGCATCGTCAAAGAACTTATCGCGAATTAGATCACTTACCCCGGTGCCTCCGACTTGAGGAAGGCCGTGTACCAGCGCTTCAGCCACAGGCTCATCGACAAGGCCGCGTGCTCCGCGGAGGAAGTTCGACTTGACCACAGAAGCCAAGGGATTGGAGTTGTCTGCGGGAGCTGATATCTCCATCAATGCCGAAGGATCAGTAAGGAGGGTGTGCTTCGCGTTTTTGGTGGCTGCGACCAAATCTTGCTGAGTTATCTCAAAGCCTGGTTCGGCGTAGGTCTGCTGCTCATCCAGCGAAACGAAGATCGGGTCGCCAGTACGGATCTGTTCCGGCTCATTGGCGGCCATAATGGCCGCGTACGATGACCGAATATAGACATCGCGGCGGTTCTTACCGCCATCCCAGGTCATGACAAAATCCGGTATAGCGCTGTGGTTGAAGTACAAAGTGTCTTCAATCTTTGCCCCATTTTGTAAGCCAGCGAGGTGATCTTCAACCAAGCGTTTAACCCGGGTTGAGTACTCGTCGCGGACATGGTTACTGCGAACTTCTCGTAGCGCCTGTACTAAATCGTTCACAGCGTGCGCACCTTTCTCGCCAAGATTGGACGGATTTTTTCGAGCTCGAGTCGCGTTAGGCTCAGGTCCTCTTGTTTCGGGTTGAACACCAAAACGGTTACTCGCTTGGCGACCTGGGCGACAAGGTCCTCATCGACGCTGTGGCCCTGGACATACTCGGGATGCTTGGCCAGTGCCATCTTCATGTGGCTGACCGTCTCGAACTTTGACCAGTTGTCGAGGTTGAAAGGATGAAAAGTTACCCAGAAGTAACGAGCTTCGCGAGAAGTGCCATACTCTTCGACCTCCTTCGCAGTGTGGGCGTACGCGATCGCGAGGAATTTTATGAACTCGTTGTACTGGCCGCCGGCGGACGTGTATTTCTTAGATTCGATGATTACCGGGCTCTTGTCGCCTGCGAGCATATAGCCAACAAGATCGAACTGCTTCTTTCCCCCGAAGGTGTCGACCATGCAATCAATCTTGTTGTTATACGCGTCGAACGGTAGTTCGATGTACGTTGTGGCCTCTAACCATCGCTTGAGCGTTGCCGCACCTCGCCGACCAATCTCTTGGATTTCCTCTGCCATAGCATCACATTAGCGTGCGGCAACGTGTAGAGAGGCAGGAAGGCCACCGCCGCGACGGCCATTCTGTCAGTCTGCCAAATATCTATAGACGGTGGCACGGCTTAGACCGAGCATCCTGGCAATGTCACTGGCGCTGACGCCCTTGGCCTTGAGCGTCCGCGCTTTCACTGCGGTCGCTGCATCGACTTTGCGGGGACGTCCCCCTTGGCGGTTGTTCGCCCTGGCGGCGGCTAGGCCAGCCCGGGTGCGTTCGATGATCGTGTCCCATTCGAGCTGCGCGAAGGCGGCCATGATGGTCAGCATCGCAGTCCCCGTCGCCCCGGTCGTATCCAGACCTTCGGTCGCGGAGCGGAAGCCGATGCCACGGCCACGGAGTCCTTCGATCACTTCAAGGACATTGCGGGTAGCGCGTCCCAACCGATCCAACTTCCAGACGGTAAGCACATCGCCTTCGCGTAGGTGGTCCAGAGCTGCCGCGAGCTGCGGCCGCTCAGCCTTGGAACTACCGACGCCGTGGTCACTGAAAATTCGCTGCGCGCCGGCATCTTGAAGAGCCTTCAGCTGCAGGTCCACATTCTGTTCCAAAGTGCTGATGTCAGTTTCAGAACTCGACTGCACGGAATATCAGAAGTCGTCTTCACCAGTCCCGGGTGCTGTGATTGTTCGCCGGGGTTGGCGGTAAGGGCGCAGCTTCGATTGGGGTTCTGAAGCGTCAGCCCACAGTCGGAGGGTCAGCCCGAACGAGCCTCAGCGTGCAAAGTTGCGCAGGCGCAGCGAGTTGGCTACCACGAGCACGGAGCTGGCGGCCATCGCGGCGCCGGCGATCATCGGGTTCAGGAGCCCCAGTGCCGCCACGGGGATGCCGATGGCGTTGTAGAAGAAGGCCCAGAACAGGTTCATTTTGATCGTGGCCAGTGTACGGCGGGAGAGTTCGATGGCCTCGACGACCTGGCCCAGGCTGTTTCCCATCACGGTCAGGTCTGCTGCCTCGATTGCCACGTCGGTGCCTGATCCCATGGCAATGCCCAGGTCCGCCTGGGCCAGTGCTGCGGCGTCGTTCACGCCGTCTCCGGCCATTGCGACGATGGCCCCGGAGGTCTGCAGTTGTTTGACCTGTTCGACCTTCTCGTGCGGCAGGACATCGGCGACGACATCGTCGGGGTGGATCCCGACGGCGGCGGCGACCTGCGCTGCGACGGGCAGATTGTCTCCGGTGAGCAGGATGGGACGAAGCCCGAGTTCCTTGAGGCGCCGGATGGCTGCAGGTGATCCGTCCTTGACGGTGTCGCGGAGGCTGATCAGTCCGGCCGGTTCGCCGTCGACGGCGACCCAGACGGCCGTCGCTCCGGCGTTCTGTTCTGCCTTGAGGAGGGCAAGCTCGCTCGCTGCCGGTTGTATGCCGTTCTCTTCCAGCCAGGCGGTGCGGCCGACGGTGATCATCTGGCCGTTGACTGTGCCTCGGACGCCGCCTCCCGGGGAGCTGTCGAAGGCAGTCACTGCGGCAAGTGTTCCTGCGGCGGAGGCCGCGGTCACGACGGCGCGGGCCAGCGGGTGTTCGCTGCCTGCTTCAACGGCGCCGGCAAGGGCAAGCACGTCTTCCGTGCTGATTCCGGACAGGGGTGTCACGGTGCTGACGGATAGCCGGCCGGTGGTGACGGTTCCGGTTTTGTCCAGCAGGATGGTGTCGACGGTGCGGGTGTCCTCGAGGACCTGGGGTCCTTTGATCAGGATGCCCAGCTGCGCCCCGCGGCCGGTGCCGGTGAGGAGGCCCACGGGGGTTGCCAGGCCCAGGGCGCAGGGGCAGGCGATTACGAGGACGGCCACGGCGGCGGTGAAGGCTGCCTGGGTGTCGCCGGTGAGAACCGACCACAGGATGTAGGTGGTTATTGCGATGCCCAGGACGATGGGGACGAACACGGCGCTGATGCGGTCCGCGAGCCTGGCGATCGGTGCCTTGCCGCTCTGGGCCTGGCTGACGAGCCTGCCCATCTGCGCCAGGGTGGTCTCGCTGCCCACACGGGTGGCGGTGACGAACAGGCGGCCGCTGGTGTTGATCGTGGCGCCGGTGACTTTGTCGCCCGGGCCGACTTCCACGGGCAGGGATTCGCCCGTGATCAGTGAGGTGTCGACGGCGCTTTGCCCGCCGTGACGATGCCGTCGGTGGCGATCTTCTCGCCGGGGCGGACGACGAAGACGTCTCCGGCGACCAGGGAGTCCGCGGGGACGGTTGTTTCGACCCCGTCGCGCAGGACGGTGGCGTCCTTCGCGCCGAGGTTCAGCAGCGCTTTCAGGGCATCGCCTGCCCGCTGTTTGGCGCGGGCTTCCAGATGGCGGCCCAGCAGCAGGAACGTCACGATGACGGTGGCGACTTCAAAGTAGAGCCCGGGGCCTTCGCCGTGGGCGCCCGGGACTGCGGTGAGCCCGGGATTGTTGATGAGCTCCCACGCCGAGTAGAGGAACGCGGCCGAGATCCCGATGGAGACCAGGGTGTCCATCGTCGAGGCGAGGTGCCGGGCGTTGACGGCCGTGGCCCGGTGGAACGGCCAGGCTGCCCAGGTGACGACGGGCAGGGCAAGCGCCAGGGCCCACCACCCCCAGTGGGGGAACCGGGCGGCAGGGATCATGGAGATGACCACCACGGGGACGGTCAGGGCTGCCGCGACGACAAGGCGCGGAAGCAGGCCGGTTGGCCGTCCGGCCGGGGCCTTGCGGGTGGCTTCCGGGGTCGGGGTCTGGGCGGACTCGGTGGCCGGTCGGCCCGGCGCTGTCCTGAGTGTTGCCTTGTATCCGGTGGCGTTAACAGTGTCCACGATCTGTTCGTCGGTGACGTCCGCAGGGGCGGTGACCCGGGCGGTTTCAAGTGCCAGGTTCACCGTGGCGGTGACACCGCCGATTTTGCCGAGTTTGCGTTCAACACGGCTGACACAGGATGCGCAGGTCATGCCTTCGACGTCGAGGTCCACGATCCGGGTGTTCGGTGTGGTGAAGACGGTCTTGGTATCCATGCTGTGGCTGCTTTCCTGGTGCGTGGTTGTTCGTTCAGGCGTCGGCGGAGACGACGGTGTAGCCGGCCTGGGCGACGGCTTCGCTGACCTCGGCAGGGTCGAGATTTTCCGATGACGTGACGACGGCCCGGGAGATGCCGCCCTTGTTCAACTGGACGTCGACGCCGTTGATCCCGTCGATGGCTGTGATTTCCTCGATGACAGAGGCGACGCAGTGTCCGCAGGTCATGCCGGAGATGTTGACGGTGGTTTCCATAATCATTCCTTTTCTCTTTCGTTCAGGCAGTTCAGGCGTCAGCGCAGCAGCCGGCCGATGGCCTCGGAGGCTTCCTTGACCTTCTCGCCCACGATGGCGGGGTTTCCGGTATTCCTGGACTCGTTGGCGGCTCCGACGACGCAGTGGGCGATGTGCTCTTCAAGCAATCCGATGCTCACCGCGTGCAGTGCCTTGGTGACGGCCGAGATCTGGGTAAGGACGTCGATGCAGTATTGGTCTTCGTCGATCATGCGGGCGATGCCGCGCACCTGACCTTCGATGCGTTTGAGCCGGCGCTGATACGCCTCCTTGTCCGAGGTGTAGCCGTGACCCAGGTGTTCATCAGTCTGTTCGCTCATGATCCTCCTTTTCACTCAACTATACCCTACCCCCCTAGGGTATATACAGCGGTTCGGGCTACCCCATGGATAGGTTGGCAGCCGTCTGGACGGGCTTTCCTTTCAGACGGGTGTCCTGAAGGTTCCGGCGAGGTTCTGCAGCTGGTAGATCCATGAGGTCCACACGCCCAGGAGCATCAGCACGCCCAGCAGCGCCAGGAGCAGGCCGCCGGCGATGTTGAACGTCCGGATGTGCCGCCGGACGAAGGCCAGCGCGCGCGTGACCCAGCTGACGCCCAGGGCGACCAGGGCGAAGGGAATGCCCAGACCCAGGCAGTATGCGAAGGCCAGCAGTGCACCCCGCCACGGGTCCCCGGTGGTTGTGCTCAGGGCGAGGACCGCGGCCAGTGTCGGGCCCATGCAGGGGGTCCAGCCCAGACCGAAAACGACTCCCAGGACGGGTGCGCCGGCCAGACCGGACGCGGGCTTCCATGTCATCTTCGCTGTGCGCTGAAGGAAGGGCAGCTTTCCGGCAAGGGCCAAGCCCATGAGGATCACGACGATGCCCAGGACACGGATCAGTGTGTCCTGCCATCGGGCCATCCATGTGCCGATGGCGCCGAAGGCGGCCCCGTAGAGGGTGAAGACGGCGGCGAAGCCAAGGACGAAGAGCCCGACTCCTGTCAGTACGCGGCGGCGGTTGCCTTGCTGTGCCGGGTTGGTCAGGCCCGAGACGTATCCGAGGTATCCGGGCACCAGGGGCAGGATGCAGGGGGAGAGGAAGGAGACGAGGCCGGCGATCATTGCCAGCGGAAGCGCGATCAGCAGGATGCCGCTCTGCACGGTTTCCGCGAAATAGCCTCCGATGGTCATGCCAGGACCCCCTGTCGTGGTTTGCGGGGTGCGCCGCTGAGGTGTCGTATCGGCCACGGCCTGTGTGGGGCGGGGCTCTTAGTCATGATGGGCCTCGGGTTCGGGGTAGATGAGGGTGCGGGTGACCAGGTGGTGGGGTGCGGTTTGGGTCTCGTGCAGGATCCGTCCGTCGGGGGCCAGGGTGAGTTCGAGGACGGCGTTCTCGGCCGGGTAGGACAGGATGAGGCGGCGGTTGCCGTCCTCGTCGGGAAGCCGGGTGGCCGTGGTGGCGAGGCCGCTGGCGTAGAGGGCGCGCCGGGTGAAGTCGGTGCCGGTGGTCTGGAAGGAGTGCGGTGTTCCCAGTCCTTGTGCGGTGTCGCTGGTGACCAGTTCGTGGAGGGTGAGGGCGGGGACGGCCTTCATGGCTGTGACGGCTTCGCGAAGCAGGTCCTCTGCCGGGATGGCGGGCCAGGTGATGGCCAGTGCGGCGGGTTCGACGTTCCAGGTTCCGGATGTCGGGGTAATGGTGAGGCGGCTGGTCCCGTCGGCCCATGTGGCAGGGCTGAAAAAGCAGCCTGCCCCGCAGCTTCGGAATCTCAGGTCGGTGGTCTCGCCGGCGGGTCCGGCGAGGGAACCGGTGAGGCCCGGCTGCGCGGCGGCAGTCCTGCCCGATGAGTCCGTGATCTCCGGGACCATGAGCTGGATGACGAGCTGGCCGGAGCTGGCGCGGGCGTTGACGCCTATTTCCCCGGCCAGCGCGGCTGCCGGGACGACCGGTCCGGTGGCGGGCGGGGGGAACGCCAAGGGTGCGTCCGCGCTGGCGGGCGCCGGCAGCACGGTCAGCACCGCGGACACGACAAGAACGGAGGACAGGGCGGCTGCTTCGAACCGTGCGGGGCGTGTGATCGTGGCCAGACCCGATTTCCGGTGCAGGAGGCGGCGGGCGGCCAGGGCCAGGCCTGCGGCGACCGCGACCAGCCCGATTTTGGCCAGCAGGACCTGTCCGTATTCCGTGGTGAGAAGTCTGTCGGGCGGTATAAGCACAAGCGCCGATCCGAAGCCGGTCAGAACGACGGCGGTGAACAGCCACACGGCCAACCGGGAGTACGCCCCGAGTGCTTGCCTGGCCAGGTCCCGCCGGTGGCGCCAATGGATGAGTGTGCGCAGCACATGAACGAGCATCCCTGCCCAGAGAGTGGCCGCAGCGAGGTGCACCACGGTCAGCGGGATTCCCAGGACCGGGTCGGCCAGTTGTGGGTGGGCGCGCAGGGCCTCGGCGCCGATCACGGCCGCCAAGGGCAGCCAGATCCACCCGCGCCGGTTGAATTCGCTGACGATTACTGCGAGGGCGAACCCAGTGAGCTCCACCAGGGTCAGGATTCCCGGGCGGCTGCCGATCAGGGCGTCCGGGACGGGCCGGGTGAGGCCGGCTGTCAGGGAGCCGTTGCCCAGTAGCAGCACGGCCAGACCGACAACGCCGGCAAGACCCGTCAGGCAGGCCCAGAGGGTGAGTCGCCGTGGTCCGGGCGGGGAGTCGCGAAGCCGGGCCAGCAGCCGGGCACCGCTCTGTTCACCCAGTGCCAGGGCAAGGGCTGCGAACATCAGGGCACGGAAGACGGCTGTCGGCAAAGAACCTTGCGTGTCGGTGGCCTGTCCGCCGCCGAGGGCAGTGGCCGAGGGGCCGACGGCGTAGCGGTAGGACCCGCTCATGATGTCCCCGTCGCCGGCGGTGACCTGCCATTGGACGGTGTAGATGCCCGGGCCGCCGGGGCCGTGAACGGGTATTTCCAGGGCACGGTTCTCATGGGTGAGCCGTGCCGTGCCGAGAGCCTGGCTGCCCTGTGGGCCGGCCAGTGTCAGCGGTGTCCCGGCGGTGGTGACCGGTTCGTCGAAAAGCAGTGTCAGGGTGTCGGGGGCTGTGGCGACGGTTGAGTCGGCGGCGGGTGCGGTGAAGAGCAGGTTGGAGTGCGCGGAAGCGGGGACCGCCGAGAACAGTCCGGCAAAGACGAGCCCCGCCGTGGCTGCGAGCAGTGCGGCGGCGCGGCCGAGACTGTTCGTTCGCCGGGGTGCCCTACGCTTCACGCCGGGGCGGGGGGATGAGGTCGGTGCCGGTGTCGGGGTGGGCTTTGCAGTTGTGAGAGTTCTTCCCGGGCGGCCCGGATCCGGTCATCAATGCTTTGCGCCGGGCCGTCGCAGCACCCGTCGGCGGTGGTGCGCCCCTGGCGGCGCATGGGGCGCAGGCAGAAGAACCAGGTCAGGGCGATGGCTGCCGCCGTGCCTGCCAGTGCGATCAGTATCGTGTTCATGCGGCAGGGTTCCCGCCCGGACGCGGTGCCGGGTGGCGGCCGTCGAAGTCTGCCGGCACCGGGCGCAGGGCCTCGATCTGGGCGCGCAGTGAGGCCAGTTCCTGTTCCTGGTCGGGTGTGGCGGGCTGTTCGCTGCGGCCGCGGCCGCGCATCATGAGCCACATCATCAGGCCCATGCCGACGGGGCAGACCAGTGCGGGAAGGATGAGGAAAAACTGTTCCATGGGATGTCCTTAGCGGTCAGGGGTGGGGCGGAGTCGGGTGAGGTCGCGGCGGAGCGCGCGTGCGGAGAGCCGGCCGTGGGCGATGAGCCTGCCCTCGGCGATGAGTCCGGGGGCGAAGAGGAGGCGGTGCTCGGCGGCGAGCCGGCGTCCCTGGACGCTGTCCAGGTCGACCTCGTCAACGCTGAGCGGGAACTCGCGGGAAAGCCCTGCCAGCAGCTGTTTACCGTCGCTGCACCAGGTGCAGTCTGTCCGGGTCAGCAGGGTGAGCGTGATCATGGCCTGGCCCCGTCTTTGAGGTCACTGAGCAGCTTGTCGACCGGAACGAACATCGTGTAGTCCGGGGCGCCGCCGTAGTCTGCCCGCCACCGGATGGTGCCGTCCGGGCCGACGAGGATGAAGCTGTGCCCGTCCCTCATGGCGCCCATCATCCCGTACCGGTTCGCACTGTATTTCTCCGACACCGTGAGGGCGGGATCGGACAGGACGGGTGTGGTCAGGCCCATGTCCCGGGTTTTGCGGGCAATGAGGTTGGCCGGGTCGGTCGTAATGGACAGGACCGCGTCGATGCCGGCGGCCTTGACCTTGGCGCTGTCCTTTTCAAGACTGGTCAGCTGGTCCCAGCAGGGCTGGCAGGTCAGGCCTTCCTGGAAGTACAGGAGCACGCTTTTCCCTTTGTAGTCGCCCAGGGACACCTGCTTGCCGGCGGTGTCCTCCAGGGTGAACGCCGGTGCGGCCTGGCCGGGGCCGGGCTCGCCGACACCGTAGTTCTTCCCGGCCCCGGCGTTCTTCGGGGCGGTGGATCCGGAGAAGATGGCGTAGAGGGCGACGAGGATGACGACAAGGGCTGCAGCGGCCAGGGTCCAGAGGAGCCAGCGGCGGTTCGTTCCACGGGCGGGGCGGGACTTGGGGTCCCGGCTTTTGGTGGTGGTCATGATCGGCTGTCCTTTGCAGGGAAGGGTCCGGCGGTGTGGTCGGGGGCGCAGCAGACGTTTCCGGGGCCGGCTTCAGAGTCGTCGACGGGTGTTTCCGGGCCGGGCGGGGGTTTGGCGTGCTGGCGTGCCTGGGATATCAGGTAGAGGAGGCCCGCGATGAGGATTGCGGCGAGGGCCCAGCCGGGCAGCCAGCCCAGTGCTGCGGCGGTGACGGCGGCGGCGTGCTGCAGCCCGGCGGTGATCTGCAGGAATATTCCCTCCGATCCCATGCCGGGTCCCAGGGCTGCCTGGACGTAGGTGAGGACGGCCATCGCGATGAGCAGGAAGGCCGACGCGGCCGTCCCGAACGCCATCGTGCGGCGCAGGCGGCCGAACCGGAGGGTGACCTGCCGGCCCTGCAGCCACCTGCTCCTGCTCCAGTCCTTGCGGTCCCACACCAGGGCCAGAGCGGCCAGCGGTGCGACCATGCCCAGGACGTAGGTCAGTGCCACGGCCAGGGCCGCGGGAAACGAGGCGGTCGCACCGGAGAGCACGGCGACGCCGGCCAGCACGGGGGCGCAACAGGAACTGGCGGCACCCGAAAACACTCCGAGCCCATAGACCGAACCAAACCCTGACCCGGTGGGTGCCCGGCCCGGCAGCATCGGCAGCCTGGGCTTCCATCCGAACAGCATCGCGGTTCCACCGGCCAGCATGGCGGTGGCGGCGGCGGAAAACACCAGCACGTGCTGGCCCGAGACCAGGCTGACGAGGAAGGTTGCTCCGAGTCCGATCGGGACGATGATGGTGGCCACCCCTGCGGCGAAGACGAAGGTTGCGGCGAGAATGCCGGTGCGGCGGCGGAAGCCGGTGGCCAGGTACGCGGGCAGCATCACCGAGACGCAGCAAGGGGCCAGCAGGGCCACGAGGCCGCCAAGGAACGCGGTCAGCAGCGTCCCGCCGAACAGCAGATCTTCCATGGACGTTCGCCCTTCACACCACTCGACACTTCAAAACTATACTCCTAAGGAGTTTAGGAGAATAGGCTGGCGGTGTCCAGCGGCGGGACCCGGCGGCTGGCTTTAGAGGGCGGTAGTGCTGACGGAGACGTTCGCGTCGGGACAGAGGTTGTGGCCGGCCGCGGCAGCTGCCGGACCTCCCAGCAGCAGCACCGGGAGCGCGAACAGAGCGGCCACGGCAAGGGAGCCGGCGGCGGTCCTGGCACTGCCCAGGGGCTGGCGCGGCGGAATGAGACGGCGGACGCGGGCCGCGGCTCCGGCCCCTCCTGCGGCCAGCGCCACAGCCGGCGACAGTGCTATACCTCCGGAGGCGACGGCCAGCAGCGCAGCGGCCACGGTGAGCCGGCCGGACCGGGCGGCGGCAGCGTCATCGGCACGCAGTTCAATGAGCCGGGCGGTCTCGTCGGCGGCGGTCCGGAAGAGCCCCACGGCGGGGAAGGCCGACGCCAGCGCCCGGGCGAGGCCCAGGATCAGGTCGTGCCGCTCGGCGAGGTGGGCGTGTTCGTGGGCAAGGACCGCGTCCAGCTGCGCCTCGTCCAGGGCCTGCAGTGCCCCTGTTGTGACGATTGTGCGCCGCCGCCGTCCGGGGAGGCAGTAGACGGCCGGTTCATCCGAGTCCAGGACAACAACGCCGCGGTGTGTGTCGGTGTGGCCGACGATGTCCAGAATCCTGCTGTGGCGGGCGCGTTCCCGTGCCATGCCGGCCAGGCCTGCACCGAGGCACCAGAGCGTGCGGCCGAGGATGGCCAGGGCAAGGACGGCGCCGGTGGCGCCGGCGGCCGCCCCGCCGGGGGAAGCGTACTGCTCGCGGATGGCCATGACGCAGGCCCGCAGCAGCTCGGCGAGGTCGGCGCTGACGGTCACGGTCGGGAAGGTCAGGGCCAGTCCGGCGAGGGCGAACGAGGCCAGGACGGTGACGGTGAGGGCCTGCCACGCCGCGATGGCCAGCCTGGGAGCCCTGTCGGCCCACGACCCAGCCCGCAGCAGCCGGGGGCCGGCAACGGCCAACACCAGGGCGTAACCCAGGAGGGACAACGCCGCGATCATGCCTGCACGTCCTGTTCCCTCGCCGCGCTGAGCAGCCGGTGCAGTTCCTCGGCCTCCTCGGGCCGGATCCCCTCGACGAAGCCGACCAGGGCCGCCGTCCGGTCATCGGTGAGGGAGAGTGCTTCGGTCACGAGTCCGGCCACGTACTTGTCCCGGCCCGCGGCTGCCCCGTAACGGAAGGCCCGGCCCTCGCGTTCCTTCGTCAGCCAGCCCTTGCGGTGCAGAATCTCCGTCACGGTGTGCACCGTGTTGTAGGCAAGGCCCCGGTCTAGGCCGTCGAGGACCTCACGGACCAGCAGCGGGCCGTCGGCGCGCCAGATCTGCTCCATGATGGCGCTCTCCAGATCGCCAAACTTTGGCATGCTGCCTCCTCGGCCGTGTCGTGTCCTATCAAGGATAGGAGATAGGCCCCGCCATTGCACCTAATTACCTAAGTAAGTTAGGTTTGGTGCAGGAATGCCGGACCGCCGGCGTTGACCGCAGCGCCGGGTCCCCGGTGCCCGTCAAGCAAAGGATTCAGGGAATGCCCCGATCAAAGAACCCGGGCCGGGCCGCCGGCAAGGACTCACAGGAGGCTGGGCCGGCCGCCGGGAGCAATCCCACCCTCAAGCAGCAGCGGGCCGCACAGATCGAACAGAAGCTGGCAGGCTTCAAGCGAGAGCACCAGAAAAACCGGCGCAAGCGCCTCATCCTCATCATTAGCGCCTGGACGGTCGGCATTGCCCTGGTGGCGGGCCTGGTCGTCTTCGCCGTGGTCAGCACCCTGCCGAAAAGCCCGCCGGCTGCCATTGACGGCGTCCAGACGTTTCCGGGGCTGAGCCGCAACCATGTGACGGGGCCGGTCGCCTACGCCCAGAGCCCGCCCGTGGGCGGAGACCATTCGGCGGTCCCGCTCAACTGCGCCGTCTACAGCGAGCCGGTGCCCAACGAAAACGCGGTCCACTCCCTCGAGCACGGAGCGGTCTGGGTGACCTATGACCCGCAGACGGTCAGCGGGGCGCAGCTGGACACACTGCGCAAGGAGATCCCGTCGACCTACGCTATCCTCTCCCCCTACAGCGGGCTGGGCACACCGGTCGTCGCGTCCGCCTGGGGCGTGCAGCTGAAGGCCGCGGGCGTTGATGACCCAAGGGTCAAAGATTTCATCACCAAATACCGGAGCGCGAAAACGGCCCCGGAGCCCGGCGCACCATGCAGCGGCGGGATCGACGGACCCGGCAAGATCAAGTAGCCAGACGGGCAGGTCGCGGGCAGCTGTGAACCAGCCGCCCGCACCCACCGCCCCAGCACCACTGAGGAAAGGACAAGACCGATGATGGGTTACGGATACGGCGACATGGGGCTTATGTGGCTGTGGATGCTGGGATGGTCGCTGCTTCTCATTGCCGGTCTGGTCGCGCTCGTCTGGGTGATCGTCCGCCTGGCACGGGGCGGTGGACAGTCCCCGGCCAGCCGGTCCGGCTCTGCCCGCAGCATTCTCGATGAGCGGTACGCGCGCGGGGAAATCGACGACGAGGAATACCGCAAACGCCGCGAAACGCTGGGATAGTGTTTTTTGGCGGGGCCCGCTGATGTGGACTCAGAAGGCCTGATCCGGACCGGGACAATCACCGGGCGGCTCCCGCACCGCGGCTCGCCTTCAAGTGGCCCCCGTCGCCGGGGCCATCCCCACCTATCGATCCAGGTAAGGGAACATCGTGACGTTTTCCAGGAACTGGGTCGGGCGCTGGCAATGGCCGGGGCGATGGGATGGGAAATCCTGTGGCCGCTGATCCTTGGATTCGCCTTGTCAGGCGTCATTCAGGCTCTCGTCAGCCGGGAGCGGATCGCGGCGTTGATGTCCGATGATTCGCCCCGGTCCCTGGCTGCCGCAACGGGCCTTGGGGCGGCGTCCTCGTCGTGCTCCTACGCCGCGGTGGCCCTGGCGCGGTCCCTGTTCCGCAAGGGCGCGCATTTCACCGCGGCGATGGCCTTTGAAATCGCCTCCACCAACCTCGTCATCGAGTTGGGCATCATCCTGGCCGTGATGATGGGCTGGCAGTTCACCCTGGCCGAATTCATCGGCGGACCCGTGATGATCATTGCCATCGCGCTCGGATTCCGGTGGTGGATGCGCGGACGCATCCTCGACGACGCCCGCCACCAGGCCGACAGGGGCCTCGCCGGATCCATGGAAGGCCACGCAGCCATGGACATGTCCGTTCACGGTCAGCTTCTGGCAGCGGCTGCGCTCCCGCGACGGGCTGACCGCCGTCGCACAATACTTCGTCATGGACTGGGCCTCCGTCTGGAAAGACATCGTCGGCGGCCTGCTGCTCGCCGGGGCGTTCGCCGCCTGGGTGCCCCAGTCCTGGTTGCAGGCCCTGTTCCTTGCCGGCAACCCGGTCGCCTCCACCTTCTGGGGCCCAATCATCGGGCCCCTCCTGGCCATGGTCAGCTTCGTCTGCTCCATCGGAAACGTGCCCCTGGCCGCGGTGCTGTGGAACGGCGGAATCAGCCTCGGCGGGGTCGTCAGCTTCATCTTCGCCGACCTGATCATCATCCCGACCGGCATCTTCTACCTCGCGATGATTGCAGCAGGCTACGTCGTCGAACTGGTTTTCACCCCGCTCGGGCTGGTCCCGGCAGAACGCAACGCCACCGTCCTGGAATCCTCCATCACCTGGAACTACACGACCTGGCTCAACATGGCCTTCCTCATCCTCGGCGCCTTCCTCCTCATCCGCTTCATCCGCACCGGCGGGCTGGGGATGCTGAAGATGATGGGCGGGGAACCGGCAGCCATCGACGGACCGGGCCACGACCACACCATGTAAAGCAGGCCGGAATCATGTCGGGTAATTGACTGGGCCAAACGGGCCCGCCAGTCAGTTGGCCAGCGTATCGCTGATGAGCGACTTCAGCGTTGATTTGTCGGCGACCCCCAGGATTCTTGCCGCAACACGGCCCTGCTTGTCGAGCACGATGGTGGTCGGAACGGCCTGAGGAGGCACAAAGCTGGCCATGGCCAGCAGGACGCCGCCGTTTCTGTCGTAGAAGCTCGGATACGTCACCCCGAAGGTACGTTCGTAGGCGGCGGCCGTCGGGGCCTCATCCCGGATGTTCACGCCATAGAACTCCGCTCCCTTACCCTGGAACGACTGGCTGAGCTCCTGCAGTGTTCCTGCCTCCAGCCGGCAGGGGCCACACGCGGCGTACCAGAAATTCAGCACCACGACTTTGCCGGGAAACGACCGCGATTCCACCGTCTGGCCGCTGAACAAGGGGGCCTGGAAGGTCACCGGGTTCTGACGGTCAGCGGCAGTGTATTCGCTCACCGAACCGTCGCCGGCAATGTAGTTCTTGTTATCCCCCGCCCGGGCCTGCTGGGCCAGAGAATCCGGGGCCGCACAGGCCGCCAGCGAAACGGCGAGCACAGCGGCAGAAGCGATGGCCGTGAGCATGCCCCTGCGGGCGCGCCGGCCGGGGTCCGGAATTCTGTGCAGCTTCATCAGTTTCCTCTCCTGCAGGCCGCGCCACGCTCAGCTGTTTTTCCCGTCATCGGGCCGGGTCCGGCCGTAACAGGCTGCCGCCGGCTGGGGGAACCGGCGGCAGCCTTCTCAGTGTAGACCTAAACTACTTAGGTTGTTAGGTTGATAGGACGCTTTTGATTGATGCAGCCCCACACGCACCTCCACGGCCACACTTTCCAGGTCGGTGCCTGCGGGGCCTGCAAAGCCGCCATCGTCCGTGCCAAAAGGACCGTCCCATTGTCATCGACGCCGACAACCCCGGCCACTGGCCCAACGCCTGCCACGCAGAACGCGCCATGATGGGCGTCTTCTCCTAAAACAAATAAGGGACACCTAAAACAAATAAGGGACACCGACCATGAACACCCCTGCCGTAACAGAACTGTTCTTCCCCTCCCCGACCGTCAGCGCCCTCCAGCTTGGGCCGCTGAGCATACGGTTCTATGCCCTCTGCATCCTGGCCGGCATCGTGGTCGGCGTGTGGTTCACAGCCCGCCGCCTCCGGGCCCGGGGAGGTACCACGTCCCAGACCCTGGACATCGTTGCCTGGGCGGTGCCCTTCGGTATCGTCGGCGGCCGGCTCTACCACGTCATCACCGACAACCAGCTCTACTTCGGCCCCGGAAAAGACCCGTGGGGCGCGCTGCGGATCTGGGAAGGCGGCCTCGGGATCTGGGGAGCTGTCGCCCTCGGACTGGTCGGCGCCGGGATCGGCGCCCGCCGGGCCGGATTGCCCTTCGCGGCATTCGCCGACGCGGCCGCCCCTGGACTGCTACTGGCCCAAGGGCTGGGCCGCTGGGGCAACTGGTTCAACAACGAACTCTACGGAGAACCCACGGACCTGCCGTGGAAACTCCAGATCCACGCCATGAACCAGGCCACCGGCCAGGCCCTGACCGCCCCCGACGGCACACCGGAAATCCTCGGCTACTTCCAGCCCACCTTCCTCTACGAATCCCTATGGTGCCTGGCCGCAGCATCGCTGCTGATGTTCCTGGATCGCCGCTACACCCTCGGCGCCAGGTCCGTCTTCGCCCTCTACATCGCCGTCTACACCGCCGGGCGTTTCGTCTTCGAGCTGATGCGCTCGGACCCCGCCAACACGATCCTGGGATTGCGAGTGAACACCTGGGTCTCCGGACTGCTTTTCCTCGCCGGCGTTGCCCTATTCCACCGGTTCAGGTCCCTGCCCCGCTCTACCGCCCAACCCGCGGCCAGCGCGGAAATGCAGCGCTCTGACGCGTCCGGCAAAGAAACATCTGCATGAGTAACACCGCCAAGCGGCGCGCGAAACACCTGGCCATCGCCGCCGCCGTCCCCGGCCGGCAGCCACTATGAACAACAGAACCGAGTGATTGTGTCAACCTGATCGGGACCCACTAGGCCCGGACGGTACCCACCTTTGACGGCAACGTGTGACTGAGCATGGGTTGCCGTGGCTATACTGACATCTGAATAAATGTTCAGATGTGGAGGCCATGTGGCAATGCTTGAGGCCGTCGATGAATGCGGTGTGAAGTTGGTCGACCCGGACAGGGTCGAGCTGGTCCGCGGGGCCCTGCCTTCAGACCACGCCATCGTAGAACTGGCGGACGTGTTCTCGCTGCTGGGTGATCCTGGGAGGTTGCGGCTGCTTTCCTCATTGCTGGAGGGAGGGGAGTTGTGCGTCTGTGACCTCGCTGCGACAAGTGGGATGAGTGAGAGCGCGGTCAGCCACGCTCTGCGTCTGTTGCGTGCCCATCGTGTGGTTTCGGTCTCCCGGCGCGGGCGGATGGCTTACTACCGGTTGGATGACGCGCACGTGCGCATGCTGCTGGATCTGGGCCTGACCCATACCGGGCACACCGTCGCCGTTCATCCCGAGCACACGGGTCCTGCACCGGAAGACAACCAACGATGAGCGCCGATCACGTTCACGCCATCCTGGACCAACTGCAGTCCTGCATGACCGGGCACTTCGACGTCGAACACTCCACGTTCCAGCTCGAACCCGCCGGCCACGCCATCCACGAAACCGGAAACCACTAAATGACTACTCCGCAGCCGCTTCCCCTAGGCCAGAAGAAGCCCTCACCCGAGGACGTCTCTGCCTGCGCTGACGGCTGCTGCGCTCCAGACGTTCCCGCCGTTCCGGACGCCGCCTGGATCAGGAACGCCCGTATCGTGAGGCTGCTGTCCTGGTTCAGCCTGGTCTGGATGGTCCTGGAAGGTGCACTCGGCCTGGTGGCCGGCGGGGTAGCCGGCTCCGTGTCCCTGATCGGATGGGCGCTCAGCTCCGCCGTCGAGGGCCTGGCGAGCATCATTGTCATCTGGCGGTTCACTGGATCCCGCACCCTGTCCGAAACCGCCGAAGGTCGCGCACAAAAAGCAGTGGCCATCAGCTTCTGGCTCCTTGCCCCCTACATCGGAATCCAATCGGTCATCGACCTGGCCACCGGGCACCGGGCCGAAAACAGTCTCCTGGGTATCGTGCTCACCGCGGCCAGCCTGATCGTCATGCCGGTCCTCGGCATCGCGAAACACCGTCTCGGTGCGCGGCTGAACTCCGGAGCCACGGCCGGGGAAGGAACCCAGAACCTGCTCTGCGCCGCGACCGCCGCCGCCGTCCTGGCCGGCCTGGCCGGCAACGCCCTCTTCGGCGCGTGGTGGCTTGACCCCGTCATCGGCCTCATCATCGCCGCCGTCGCCGTCAAGGAAGGCCGCGAAGCATGGAAAGGCGAAGACTGCTGCTGACGCTGCCAACCCTCCATCCACCGGTTCCCGGCACCCGGCAGCCGCGCATGACCTTAACAGCTTCACGACAAGGAAACGAACACACCATGGCCAGAACTGACGGCACTACGACAGCAACGACAGACCCTGCACTACTGCTGCGCCGCGGCCTGCGTCTGGAATACGGGACCCTGGGCTGGAACGTGATCGGCCTCGGCGTCCTGGCCGTGGCTGCCGTCCGCGCCGGATCACCGGCTTTGGCCGGGTTTGGTCTGGATTCCCTGATCGAAATCTTCGCCTCCCTCGTCGTGGTCTGGCAGCTCAAAGGCGTCCACCAGGAGCGGGAGGCCCGGGCGATGCGGCTGATCGGGACGGCCTTCGCGGTCCTGGCCGCCTACCTTCTTATCCAGCTGGTCATTGTCATTGCAGCCGGCCTCCGCCCCGCCACCTCCGGATTGGGCATCGTGTGGACGGCCCTGACCTTCGCGGTCATGCTCGCCCTGGCCTGGGGCAAGATCCGCACTGGACGCGCCCTGGGAAATCCGGTGCTGCACGCCGAAGGGAAGGTAACCCTGGTCGATGCGTACCTGGCCGGCGCGGTCCTGGCCGGGCTGGTCCTGAACTCCCTCTTCGGATGGTGGTGGGCCGACCCGCTCGCCGGTGCCGTCATCATCTACTACGCCGCCCGCGAGGCCCGCCACGCCTTCCAGCACACCACCGAAGAGGCCACGGCATGACCTGGTGGGATGCAGCGATCGCCATCATCGGGGGGATCGTCCTGATCTACGCCGTGCTGCTGGTCCTTCTGGCGCTCTACGCACGTAAACACCCGGAAACGGTGGGCATGAGGGAGGCGCTGCGGCTGCTGCCGGATCTGCTGGTACTGCTGCGCCGGCTGACCGCGGACCGGACCCTGCCGCGCGGAATACGGATCCGCCTGGTCCTGCTGCCGGTCTACCTCGCCTCGCCCATTGACCTGGTCCCGGACTTCCTGCCGGTGATCGGCTACGCCGACGACGTCATCATCGTGGCCCTGGTCCTGCGCTCGGTCATCCGCAGAGCGGGCAACGGTCCGCTGGAACAACACTGGCCCGGCAGCCCGGCAGGCCTGGCACTGATCCAACGCCTGGCCGGGACAGCCCCGGCCCGGGGATAAGCGCAATCCACCCGCTTGCCACCCTCCACGGCAACGGACAACCCGTGTTCCTTCCGTGGGCGTTGCCAGCACGGAAGAACCGTCAACTGGCGCTTTTCGTCTCAGTCCAAGTCATACTCCCGGTAGGCATGCCCATCGAGGGCGTGTATGACAATGTGGGCCGCGTGCGTTCCGGCTTCCTCGTGTGCGGCTGCCACTGCCTGCTGCACGGTGTGGAAGTGCTCATGCTTGCTGGTCCGGATCCTGTGCAGATCCCACTTCTTTTCGTCCTCGCCTTCAACGGGCTTCACGTGGAAGACATAAGCCTTCACTGCTTTTTGCTCCGGTGCTGTGGACATGACATTCTCCTAGCGGTTGTTCCATCCCTTTTGATTAGGCTCCGCCACACGGTCACAACAGGCCACAGCGCAAGCCCGTACTCAGTCCACTCCTGTATTTGCGTAGAAACAAGAGCAGGTGGTTATGGCAGTTTGAGTTGGACCCGGTGTGACGGTTTGATTTGAGCCCACCTGCCGACTCGCCGGTGATGGTGTGACGGTTTGAGCGGAGCCCACCCCAGCGCTGGATTCATCTAATTGCCTTCCGGTAGCCGTTCAGGGAAGTCCGGGCGGTGCGGCGGGTCCGGCCGGGTTGTGCGGAAGAGGAGCGCCAGGGCGGCTGCCTGGACCACGGCCGCGACGGCGATCAGGGCGGTGATCGAGACGTCGTAGAGGGCGCCGGCGAGTGTTCCCCCGATCAGGGTGGCGACGCCGATGACGGCGGCGAAAATACCGTAGGCGGTGGCGCGCCTGGCCGGAGGGACAAGATCGGCCACGGTCGCGCGCAGGGTGGATTCCTGGATGCCCAGGGCCGCTCCCCAGACCAGCGCCCCGGTGACGGCCAGCGGAACACTGTCGGTGAAGGCAAGAACGGGTACCGTGGCCGCCAGCAGCGGCAGCGCCGCCAGTGACCGTGGGCCGAACCGGTCATACATCCAGCCCGTGGCCAGGGCGGTGACCGCGTCGATGCCCATGACGGCGGCGTAAAGCAGGGGAACCGCTGCCGGGGACAGCACGCGGTGCTCCACCAGATGGAAGGACAGCACCCCGAAGGTGCCAAACCCGGCCATGGTCATGGCCGTGAAGGCGGCGTACATCCAAAACGCCGGGGGCAGCCGGCGCCCGGCAGGGCCCCCGGCGGCTGCGGCCTGGGCGGTCGCGGGAGCCGGGGGCGTTTCGTAGTCCAGCGGATGAGGCACTTTTGTGCGCAGCCACGCCAGCAGGCCCAGGGCCGCCGTCCCGGGCAGGGCGAGCACCGCCAGGGACGGCCCGTACTGTCCGCCGGTCAGGGCCAGCATCCCGGCAACGGTGAGCGGGCCGATGACGGCGCCGAACTGGTCCATGGCTTCGTGGACGGCGAAGCCTCTGCCACGGCCGGTGACTGCGGTGGCGTGGGAGAGCATCGTGTCTTTGGCCGGGCTGCGCACGGCCTTGCCGACCCGTTCGGCAATCACCAGGGCGCACACGACCCACAGAACTCCGGTAAGACCCAGGAACGGGACCGTGGCGAGGGTCAGCGCATATCCGCCGATCGTTAAGGCCCAGAACCGCCGGGTCCTGTCCGCCAACGGGCCGGACACCAGCCGCAGCACCAGGGCAGCTGCCTCGCCGGCCCCGGTGACCACCCCGACCAGCAGGCCGGTCGCACCGAGGGAAGCCAGGAGGGGCCCGGTGATCGAGCGGGCACCTTCGTATACGAAATCGGCGAGGAGGCTCACCGTGCCAAATGCCAGCACGAAGGACCAGGCCCGCATTCGTGGCGGGGGCCGGAGTGCTCGTTCATCCATCGCCGTCACCTTTCATGTCCGGCACGCCGGTCCGGGACAGCGACGCTACGTGTCCCCCGGGTTCTCCGGTGAAGCCCCGGGGGATCCCGGATGGTGTTCGGGCGGGCGGGGCGCAGGGTCCGGCGCCGGGTCCTGCCGTCTCGGCCGGCTGGTGCGGCGCACTGTCATTATGGCCAGGCCGGCCAGCACGCCGGCGATGATGACGGCGATGAGGGCCGAGACTGCGATGATTCCGGTGAGGTTCGGCGAACCGTCCAGCCAGTCATCGACGGGGCGGTACAGCGTGGGGGGCATGCGCTGGCCTCCTGGTCCATGGCCGGTCCGTCATGGAGCCATTCCCGCGCCGGCCGGCCGCGGGGGCGTGGAGCGTGCGGCGGTCATTGGGACACCAGTTCGAGGATCCGGAAACATGCCCGGGAGGCGTCCAGGAGGGTGGCGGTGGCTGCGAGACTGATCACCGCTGCGGGCACGACGGCGTCCCATCGGCTCGGCGCCGGTGTGTCCGCCAGGGCGGCAAGGCGCTCACGGATGTTGCTGTTGGCGTAGGCCAGGGCCGCCGCCGGCGCCGTGACGGCAGCCAGGGCTGCCCGTGCCAGGGACCGGGCCGTGACCGGCCTGGTGACCTGCTGTGCTGCGCTCTCGTCGGCCCAGCGTTCGATCTGCAGCTTCAGTTCGCGCCTGATCCCTCCCAGCAGCGGGTTGAACGCAACAGCAGCAGCCACCGCCACCCCGTAGCCGTGGTGGCCGTGGTCCAGGTGGGCCTGTTCGTGGGCCAGCAGGGCACGCCGTTCGGCCGGCGAGAGGGTGGCCATCATGGCCGTTGAGACAACGATCGTTCCATGCCCGACCGGGACGGCATAGGCGTACGGGCGCGGATCATCCAGGACCATCAGTCCTTCACCGCATCCCGACACCAGGTCCCGCAGGGCGCCCAGCATTCTCCACTCCCGGCGCACCGCCCGGACCAGGCGGACCGCCATCACGGCCAGCACCACGGCCGCCGCAACCCCCGTCGGCCAAGGCACGGGGTCGCGGACCGGGAGCCCGCCGGCGCTGTGCGGGGCGGTACTGAAGGCGTTGATCAGGCCGCCGACGCAGAGCAGGATGAGTGTTCCGGCCGTCGCGGCGGCGGAAAACACGGCGCAGCCGGCCAGGAGCCGGGTCGCCGCCGGCGGGGACAGGCGCCGGGCCGCCCTAGGGCCCAGCCAGGCCAGAAGACATCCGGCCAGCAGCGGCAGGTAGACGCTGATGATCATGTCCGGTCCCCGGGATCCCGCGGGGCGGACAGCAGCGACCTGAGCAGGTCCTCATCGGCCGGGTCGATGGCCTCCAGGAAACCCTGCAGCACGGCGGACCGGTCAGCCCCTCGTGCCAGGACCTTCGCCATGCGCTCGGCCGCCGTCGCGGACCCGTCGGGCACCGGCCGGTAGGTAAACGCCCGGCCGGACTTTTCCCGCGTCAGCCGGCCCTTGGCCTGCAACCGGGTCAGTACGGTCAGGATCGTCTTGTACGACAGTTCCGGTGCGCTGAGCGCCGTGTGGACGTCCGCGCCGGTCATCGCCTGATCACTGGCCCACAACACCCCCAGGACCTGGGACTCCAACGCCCCCGATTCCCTGCGCCCTCCGCCTTGGCCGGTGTCCATACCCATACTCAACCCTTCCGTCCTCCGACCCGGCAGAGACAGGCGCCGACAACAGCACAAGTCTTACACCGGGTAGGATTTTACATCCTACCGCCTGTAGGATGACACGGATTCAGTCTACAGACACGGAGAAAACCCTAACCCTTCACCAGGTCGGGCCGCTGGCCGGGGCGGCCCGGACCCTCACCGTCCTGGCCGCCACCGCCACACTCTACGACCAAGGCATCCGGCACATCGCCACCCTGGCCGGGTACCTTTCCTACGGGCTGATGGCCCTGACCGTCTGCTTCGGCATCCTGACCACCACCGGATGGGCCCGGCGGCTGGTCAGCCGGCACAGCCTGTCCGCGACGCACATGGTCGCCGAGCATCACGCGTGGATTCTACTTCCCGCTTTCTTGCGTGTCCGCTGGGCGGCGCGATATTAGGGGCCCGGAAGAGGATCGGTACGGAAATTCACGCTAAAGGGTAATGCGGCATTGCCGGTTGCCGGTGTTGTGGCCGTCGCCGTGGTGCGCCTACTTGCAGCCGCTGCCGTGCTGATGCGCGCAGGCAGGCCGGCACGCCCAGCCCGGTATCCTTAATGAGAACCAGCCCCTGTATGAATACAAACCTGTCCGGAAGGAGGAATGCCATGACCGCTGCCGTTGCCTGCCGAACCAGGGCGTTCCTGCGCCGGGCGGGCCTGCTCGCCGGGATGCTGGCTCTCATTGCCGGGATCTTCGGTATGCACATCATGACCGGATCCCACAACATGCCCATGGTTGCCGCGGGATTCGCAGCAGTACCGCACGAGGCTCCCGTGATGCTTGACGGCCTCCCCGGACACACGGCCGCTCCGGGTGCCTCAACGGCCGCACCGGACGAGGTCGCGACGTCGACGTCGACGTCCTCGTGCCTGGACCGTACCCCGTGCCCGGCCATGTCCTCCATGGACCAGCCGTGTATCCCGGCCCCGGGAAATACCTCCCTTGACGCTCCTTTGCCCGGCACAACAGAATTCGTCCTCCACGCCGGGACCGGCCTCGCCCACCGTGCTCCCGCGCACCCTTATCTTCCTGTCAGTCCTTCGCCGGGCGAACTCTGCATCAGCCGGACGTAAATCGGCGCTGCCGCGCAGGATTGTTTCCTGCGCCCAGTCCCCACCCTGACGCACCCCACAGGCCCCGCCGGGTCTCGTTTCCGGTGCGTCACACGCCGATGGCGCCACGCGCCCCCTGATGTCATTAAGGACCCCTGATTTTATGAAGAAGATTCTGACCATTTCCGCCGCCTCCGTTGCCACTGTCCTCGCTCTGGCGGGTTGCTCGGGCGGAACCGGCGGCAGCATGCCCGGCATGAGCCATGACAGTTCCGCCATGGCATCCGGCTCTGCCCCGGTCGCCGCTGGCGACCACAGCTCAGACGACACGATGTTCGCCCAGTCGATGATCCCCCACCATGCCCAGGCCGTGGACATGAGTGACACGCTCCTCAAAAAACAGAACATTCCCGCCGCGGTAACGGCCCTGGCCACCAGGATCAAGGCCGCGCAGGCTCCCGAGATCGACAAAATGACCGCCTGGCTCCAAAGCTGGAACGAATCGGCGACCATGTCTGCCAGCCACAGCATGACGGGCATGATGGGCACGGACGACATGGCAAAGCTCGACGCCGCCCAAGGAACGGAGGCAGCGAAGCTGTTCCTGACCCAGATGATCGCCCACCACCAAGGTGCTGTGGCGATGGCCAAGACCGAAGCAGCGGCTGGAAAGAATTCCGGCGCGGTCGCACTCGCCAAGAGCATCGTGGCCTCCCAGGAAGCGGAAATCCAGGAAATGAAGAACCTGCTGGCCACCTTCTAGCCAGCAGACCCTCCTGTGCCGGCCCCAGTTTCGGGGCCGGCACAGGAGATCCCTTTCCGCACCCATACTTGGAGCCGGCATCCACCCGGGCCCAACATCGTGGTGATCCTGATAGGCGCCGCCCTGCTCGGGCTCGTGCCCTGGCTGCAGCAGACCGCAAGATCACCCTGGGACGTGGACCGGCCTGCATCGTCTTCGTCCTCGGCCGGACCCCCTGCATGGGCCGTCGCTTAGCGCCGTGCTGTCCCTGAGCGTCACCACCGGCAGCGCCGGCCGGGGCGCGCTGCTGGCCTTCGCCTACTGTCTGGGACTGGGCATCCCCTTCGCCTTGATGGCCATGGGCCTGGGCTGGGTCAGCTCGGCCCTGGCCTTCGTGCGCCGGCACTTCCGGATCGCGACCATCGTCGGAGCGTCCATGCTCGTCAGTCATGGTCATGGTCATGGTCATCGGTGTCCGGGTGCGGTGGATTTACCAGCTGCAAAGCCTCTCCGGACCTTACTCGCCCCCATCTGACATCCGCGGAACCATACTGCCCTAAGGACTTCCCATGCACATCGATCTGAACCGCCGGCTCTTCCTCGGTCTGTCGGTCGCCGGCGCCGCGACGGCAGCCCTGGCTGCCTGCTCGAACACCCCCGTCCCCGCGGCCGGCCATCCCGCCCGGGTGATGCCCACGGACCCGGTCGTCGCCGTCTACGAAGCCCGGCGCCCCTTCACAGGGACCACCATCACCCAGCCGCTAAACGCCGGTACCTTCGCCGCAACCGTGGCCGGCAAAACCCTCACGACCTGGGGTTACAACGGGGCGCTGGTCGCACCTGCGATCCGTGCCAGGGCCGGCGATTTCCTGACCGTGCACCTGTCCAACGGCCTCAAGGACCCGACGGCCATCCACTGGCACGGGCTGGCCCTGAGGAACGACCAGGACGGCGTCCAGCACGTCACCCAGGAGCCGATTGCGGCCGGTGACGGATTCACCTACGGCTTTCGGCTTCCCCATCCCGGTACCTACTGGTACCACTCGCACATGGACATGCAGCGCGAACGCGCCCTCTACGGGGCACTGATCGTGGAAGACCCGAAGGAGTCCCTCAGCTACAACAAGGACTGGGTCATCGTCCTGGACGACTGGATGGACGGCATCACGGGCACCCCCGACGACGTCCTGAAGGAACTCGAGCAGGGCATGTCGATGGGAGGTGGGATGGATCATCGTCCCATGGGGTCCTCCCCGACGCCGTCGTCCGGTTCCATGGGCATGGGATCGGGCATGAAGCACATGCTGATGGGTTCCCGCAGTGACTTCCTCGGCGGGGACGCGGGCGACGTCAGTTACCCCTTTCATCTGTTCAACGGACAGACACCAGAGCAATCCGAGATCCTCCCGGCCAAGGCAGGGGACATCATCCGGCTGCGGATCATCAACGCAGCCGGAGACACCGCCTACCGCGTCGGCATCCCCGGCCAGAGACTCACACTGACCCACGCCGACGGGTTCCCCGTCCAGCACCAGGACGTCGATGCCGTCGTGCTCGGCATGGGTGAACGCATCGACGCCCTGCTCACCGTCCGCGAAGGGTTCACACCCGTCATGGCCCTCCCAGAGGGCAAACCGGGCCAGGCCCTGGGGTTCGTCAGCACCGGCACGGGCAAGAAACCCCTGCCGGCGGTGCTGCCGGACATCCTGGACGGAACCGTCGTCGACGGCGGCCAACTCCAAGCCGACCCTACCGTCAGTCTGAAGGACAGGACCCCGGACCGCACCCACGAACTCAGGCTCACCGGCGGCATGGCCAAATACGACTGGGGCATCAACGGCAACCGCTTCGATATAAACAAACCCTTCGAGCACCCCTTCGAGGTCAAGGCCGGCGAAAGGGTCGAGGTGAAATTCACCAACGACACCGACATGTGGCACCCCATGCACCTGCACGGCCATACCTTCCAGGTCCGTGCCGGCGGAGCCCGCAAGGACACCGTCATCGTCCGGCCCAAGCAGAGCGTCACCGTCGTTTTCGACGCCGACAACCCCGGACAATGGCTGGTCCACTGCCACAATGCCTACCATGCGGAGCGGGGCATGATGGCCCTCTTTTCCTACATCAAGTAACCGGTGCCATGCGAGCCGCGGCACTCACCACCGGGGAACTTCTCGGGACCGTCGGATCAGCACCATGGGGAGCACGGGTATGGCTGGGAACGGGTTCTGAACTGTGCTGTGCGCCGGGCACGCCTTCGGGCGTGGTCCTCCTGCCATCGATATCGATGCGAGGTCCCGCCGCATACGCCGGCCCAGGGCACCTTCTGCCTGAGTACGCGCACTGCAGGCCGACGATGGCGGCGAAGTCGGGCGGTGGCGTGGTGCCTTCCACTGATCATGGCCCTCCCATCTTCCGGTGTGGAGCTGGGGTCGTCGAGTCGATCGCCTGGGAACGAGGCGGATGCCGGTCCGCCGATGCACCCGATGGGCGTGCCGTCGCGGTGGAGTCCATCGGGTGCGGCCGTGCCGGGGCCGGTCCCCGCTGAACCGCCGCCCGAACCGGACTCCGACCGGAACATCGGCCGTGCCGGCCCCGGGCACGCGCGGCATCGCCCGCGCAGATCAGGTCGGGGATGGGGGGCAACGCGCTTGGCCTCAGCTCGACGTCGAGATCCGCTTGGTGGGGCGCCACGCCGCATGGGCCTCCGAGCGCTGTCCCAGCGTGTCACGGCCTCGGCTTTCCGCGGCTTCCCGTCTGCCGCGGCTTTCTGGATTCGGGCATCGGTGCCGGGTTGGAAGGCTGGCAGGGCTCCCTCCGCACGACCCGTTTTGCGGGCCAGCCGGTACCGGCGGGCCGGATCCCCTCGCGGGCCAGGGACAGGACGACCCCGACGGCGCACAGGCAGCTCACAAGCGCGGAACCTCCCGAGGAGATGAACGGCAGCGGGACCCCGACCACGGGCAGCAGTCCCGTGACCATGCCCATGTTCAGGACCGCCTGCCCGATCAGCCAGACCATGATCGTTCCTGTGAGGACGCGGGGAAAGAGCTCCTGCTGCCGGACCGCGACGCGGGAAATCGCCACGGCAAGCACGACGAAGAGGGCGAGGACGAGGATGGTGCCGAACAGGCCGAGCTCCTCCCCGAGCACCGAGAAGATGAAGTCGTTCTGCGCCTCGGGGATCCAGTTGTACTTCTGCCGGCTCTGGCCCAGGCCGACCCCGAGCCATCCGCCCGAGGCGAACCCCCGGAGGCCGTTCTGGACCTGGTAGCCGAAGTCCGCGCCCTGGGTGCACTCGGCCGGGGACTGCCCGAGCCACGAGTAGATGCGGCACATCCGGTTGGGGCTGGTGATCGCGGACGCTGTGGCTCCAACGGCCATGAGCGCCACCGATGCGAGGAAGAGCCGCGCGGGCACGCCGCCGAAGAACAGGCCCGCGGCCGTCACGAGCAGGATCACGAGGGTCGTTCCGAGGTCGTGGCCTGCGATGACGAGCCCCGCGACCCCCAGCCCCACCGGGAGGACCGGCAGCATCGCGTGCAGCCAGTTGCCGAGCAGGGACGCCTTCCTGTCAAGGATGGTCGCCATCCACAGCGCCAGGAGGAGCTTGGCGAACTCCGAGGGCTGGATGCTGAAGCCGGCCACGTCGATCCAGTTGCGGTTGCCCAGGACCCGCTTGCCGATGAGCTGGACGAGCACAAGGAGCACGAGCGTGGCCCCGATGCCGGGCCACGCGAGCCGCTTGAGCCACCGGACTTTGATCCTCGAGATGATGAGCATGCCCACGACGCCCACGACGCCGAACGCCGCCTGCTTCAGGGCGGCCGTGTATGGGCTTTCCCCCCGCGCGATGCTCTCGACGCTCGAGGCGGAGAGCACCATCATGATGCCGATCGCGGTGAGCGCCAGGGTCGAGCCGAGGATCAGGTAGTAGCCGGCGCCCGCCCCGGGCGTGCCCGGGCCCTCGAGGCGCCGCCACAGCGGCCGCACTCTGCTGGGCGGCCGCTCCTGCTCCAGTGTGGCCATCATCTTGCTCCTTGCTTCAGGGCCCGCGCTGACGGAAGATCACTGGTCGGGCGAGGGAATGATGAGACAGGGACATCGGACACGGCTGGTGTCCGGTCCTGAGAGGGGTTCGTGTGGACAGTTCGGGACGGCCCCGCCTGCTATAGGCGTGCTCTTATTTGACGCAGGGGATGGTGCCGCCTTGGAGGGCTCCTGTGGAGTCGGCGTAGGTGCTTGTGGTGGGCGCCGGTGCCGGGTTGGTCGGTGTTTGGTTGGCCGGTGCGGGGGTTTCGGGTGCTGCGTTTGCCGGAGCCGGATTGGCCGGTACCGGTGCCGGGTCTGGGGCGGTGGTGTTTGTACCGGGTGCTTGCTGTGTCGGTGGCGGTGCGGGGGTGAGGAGTTCCTTCACGGCCGCTTGGACCTGGTTGAGGTCCACGGTGTTGATGGATGCGCCCTCGGGTGACCAGCCGAAGCCGGTGATCGGCAGGGTCGTGAAGGAGATGTTTCCGCCGGTCAGGGAGGTTGCCTGCTGGGCCAGTTCGATGAGGTTCAGTTCGGAATCGACCACGATGTTCTTGCTCACCGCGTCCAGCACGCCCTGCATTTTGCCGATGTCGGTGAAGGTTCCGGCGTCTTTGAGCTGGTGGGACACGGAGGTGATGAAGGCTTGCTGGCGGCGTTCGCGGTCCAGGTCCGAGAACTGGTATGTCGGGTCGGACGTGTCCCGGCGCTGCCGGACGAAGGCCATGGCTTGTTTGGCGTCGATCTGCTGGATGCCGGCTTTGAAGTCGGCGCCGGAGAAGGTGTCCTGGGTGGCCCGGTTGACGCACACGGTGATGGGGGCGATGGCCTGGGCGGTCTGGTAGAACGCGGCCATGGTGACTTCGATGAAATGGTCGATGTGGACGCCGCCCAGGAACTGCGTGACGGTGGCGATCTCGGCCTTGCGGCCGGCGTCGCGGGCCGCCTGGTAGGTGGTGTCGTCATCGGCTTTACCGGCGTTGATCAGGGAGTTCTTTGCGGCGTCGAATCCGTAGCCGTAGGCTTCCTTGATTTTGGCTTTGAAGGGCCCTCCGGGGATGCCGCTGACCTGGACGTAGTCATCGCGGGGGATGGAGATGCCCGTGGCTTTGGAGCCGTCCGCGGGGATGTGGATGAGCATCAGGACGTTGGAGTTGTAGCCGCCGATGCTCTGGTCCCCGGCGTGCAGGGCGTCGTACATTTCCGGAGGAAGAGGCTGGCCTTTTTCGTCAACCCTGGTATCCAATCCCATGACGAGGATGTTCGTGTCCTTGCTCAGCTTCGGGACATCCTGGGCGTTCAGGGCGCCGGAGCGGTGGAGGTTTGCGTTGAAACTGAGCGCGGTACCGCCCGCATACATGATGACGCCGGCGACGAGTGCGGCCGCGGCCAGCACGGCGACGAGGACAATCCTGCGACGGCGGAACTTACGGTCCCGATCACGCTTCAGGAGCTGCTCATACAGGGAGGGCGGTTGCGCATTGTTGGTTTCAGTCATCGGATTCTCCTTTCTGAAGGGGCCGGCAGGTGGCTGTCCCGGGGGCGAACACCGAGGCCCGGAGCGTGGTGTCTGCGCAGGTGCCCGCGTCGATCACGGGACGTGCCGCGAGGCCGGCAGTGGCCCTCGCCGGCCAGCCCGTGGCGCGACCTGGCCTGGCTGCCATGAGGGGCATCAGCCCTTCCCGTTCCCGTTGCCGTCCTTCGACGGTGCTGTCGAGGGCTGGGGTACGGTCGGCTCCGGAGCCTGGCCCGGGGTCGTCCCGCCGGTGGCCTGGTCGCTGCCGCGGGTCTTTGGCGGGGAACCGCCGATGAGGTTTTGCGGCGGGGCGTCGAAGTCGCCGTGGTCGTAGAGGCTGACCGCCTGCTGCATGTACTGCGCCCATTGCGGGCCGGCGATGTAGGCGCCGTCCACCACGGGGTAGTACTTGCCGTTGACCGTGATGTTGCGTCCGAGCCGTGCGGCGCTTCCGTTGAAGGGGTCTCCGAAGAAAGACGCCGTGGCCAGGCCCTTGGTGTAGCCGAGGACCCAGGTCTGGTTGTTGTACTGGTTGGTGCCGGTCTTGGCGGCGGCCGGGACGCCGAGCTTTTGTGGGATGAGCAGGCCGGAGCCCTTGGTGAGGACGTCCTGGAGGACGTTGGTGGTGGCCTTCGCGACGTCCGGTTTCAGGGCGTTCGGCTGGCACGCGGATGTCTGGCCGCCGATTTGCTTGCCTTGGGCGTCGTCGACTTCGGAGATCGAGACGGGCGGGCAGTACGTGCCGTTCGCGGCGAACGTCGCGAACGCGTTGGCCATCGTCAGGGGGGCGACGTTCTGGCTGCCCAGGATATTGCCGAGGGTCGAGAGGTCGATCTTCTGGTCTTTCCCGTCGCCCAGGTGCAGGCCCACGGCGTCGGCGGCCCGCTGCACATCGCAGAAGTCGTTCAGTCCGGCGAGGGACGCGAACGTCGCGGTGTTGATCGACTGGTAGATGCCCTCCCGGACGGTCATGGGCCGATACCAGTTGGGTTCGTCGTTCTGGAGGTCCTCAGAGGGCGGAACAGTGCCGTCGAACCAGCCCTGGACGCGCCCGCATGTGGTCTTCCACGGGTAGTTGACACCGTATCGCCGCCTGGAGGCGTCTACTGTCTGGTTCGTCGCTTTACCCTCGCCGAGCCAGGCCGCGAGGGTCACGGGTTTCATGGTCGAACCGGGCTGCATGCCGCCTACGCCGCCCAGGTCGTTGCCGTTGGCGTCCGCGCTGTCGACGTTGAAGTTGTAGACCGAGACGAAGCCGGTGCCGAGCGTACGCGAGTTCTGCGCCATCGCGAGGACCTTGCCCGTGCCGGGCTGGACCGTCACGAGGGAGGCGCCCCACTTATCCGGGTTCGCGCCTGCTGTGGAGTCGACCTGGGCCTGGGCGGGTCCCTGGAGGCGCGGGTCCAGGGTGGTCTTGATGGTCAGGCCGCCGCGCGTGATCTTTTGGATCCGGTCCTCCTGCGTCGTGCCATAGGCGGGGTCGTTCTGGATCTGGTGGAGGACGTAGTCGCAGAAGTACTGTGCCTGGGCCGCGTAGGCGCAGCCCTGCCTGGGCGGGTTGACCTTGAGCTGGATCGGGGTGTTGACGGCCTCGTCGTGCTGCTGCTGGTTGATGTAGCCGTGCTGGAGCATCGCGTCGAGCACCAGGTCCCGCCGCTTCTTGGACGCCTCGGGGTGCTGGGTCGGGTCGAACAGCGCGGGCCCGTTGACCAGGCCGGCGAGCAGGGCCGCCTGGGGCAGGGTGAGGTCCTTGGCGTCGACGGAGAAGAAGTACTGGCCTGCGGCCTGGATGCCGTAGGCGTTACCGTTGAAGGAGACGAGGTTGAGGTATCCGGCGAGGATCTGGTCCTTCGTGTACTGCTTCTCGAGGGCGATGGCAAGCTTCATCTCCCGCAGTTTGTCGCCGATGTTCTTCTGCCCGTTGAGCACGACCTGGGTGTCTTTGCCTTGGGCGATGAGGTTGTTGTTGAGCACGTTGGTCACGTACTGCTGGGTCAGCGTCGAGGCGCCCTGATGGGCGCCGCCGGCGTTCGTCGCGAGGGCGCGCAGGATGCCGGTTGGGTCGATCCCCCCATGCTGGTAGAAGCGGGAGTCCTCGATCGCGACGATCGCGTTCCTGATGGTGGGGGACATCTGCTCGAGAGGGACCTGGGTGCGGTTCTCGTTGAACAGCGTCGCGATCTGCGATCCGTCGGCCGCGAGGACCCTCGTCACCTGCCCGGGCGGGGCCACTGTCAGCTCGCTGGGCAGTCCGTTGAAGAACTGGACCGAGCCGTTCGCCGCGATCCCGGCCACGGCCGCGGCGGGCACCAGCAGGCCGGCCACGAGCACCCCGCAGACCGCACTGACGCCGAGGAAGACCATGATCCGGCCGAGCGTTGTTCCCGTGTCCAAGAGCGGGTTCCTGCCGGAGGCCACGGCGGCCGCGGTGGCGGGCCCGGCTGCCTCGTGCCGCCGGGACACGCCGGAGCGCCTATCTTGCCAAGTCCGTATCCGCTTGAACATATGTCTCTCTCTCTGGCGATGGATCGCGCTGGCTGGTTGTCGGTTCCGGCGGGGTGCGGCCAAGGGCCGGACCCCGGGTGGCCCGCATTCTCAGTCCGCTGGGCCCGGCTCCGGGATCTCAGGCGTTGCTCGGGGTGTGGAGCCCGTCGGGGGGTCACTCTCCGGGGTTGCCGCGTGCGTCTCGAGCGCCCGGGTTCCTGCCCTTGCGGCCGGGCGCGTCTGGGGGTGCCGGAAAGCCGGGCCCGGGACTCCGGCCGGTGCACTCTTCCCGGTTCCTCAGTTACGGGCCGCCCGTGGTCTGGAGGGCCCCGGTCATGGACTGCCGGACGGGGAAACCGATGGAGGCGTGGTGGGCGAGCAGGGACCGGGGGGCGTTGAAGGCGATCAGTCCGGCGAGGTGCCCGTCGGGTGCGGTGAAGCCGGCGAGGAAGCGGTTCGCGTCCAGGGAGCCTTCGAGGATGTGCATGTGCTCTCCGAGTTGGGGCATGCCGGCGGATTGGATCCTGGTCCCGTGCTGGTGTGACCAGAAGCGCGGCACGGGGGTGTAGGGGGCCTGGGTGCCGGGGTCGGTGGTGAGTGTGTCGGCGGCGGCCTGTCCCATTTCGATGGCGTTGATCCAGTGTTCGATGCGTCGCGGGGTCGCGTCGAAGCGGAGGTTCGGCCAGCGTGCGATGTCGCCGGCGGCGACAATGCCCTCCACCGGCCGGCCGTTCAGGTCAAGGGCGCGGCAGGCCTCATCGCACAGTACCCCGTTGGCTGTGTCGAGCCCGGAGCCCTCCAGCCAGCCGGTGTCGGGTTCGGTGCCGACTCCGACGACGGCCAGGTCCGCCTCGACGGTCTCCCCGTCTTCGAGGTCGAGGACGACGCCGCGGGGGGTCTCGGTCCAGCCGGCGACGGCGACGCCGAGGTGAAGGCGGACCCCGGCTTTCCGGTGCAGGTCTCCGGCCGCCGCGCCGAGCGCGTTGCCCAGCGAACGGCGGAGCAGGACGGGGCTGCGGTCGATGAGGGTCACTGCGAGTCCGCGTTCGCGGGCGGTGGAGGCGATCTCGGAACCGATGAACCCTCCTCCGATAACGGCGACGCGGCGGGCGCGGGCCATGGCCCGGTCGATGGCGTACGCGTCCTGGATGGTGCGCAGCGCCCACACGTGCGGGGAGTGCATGGGCGCCCCCGGCAGGTGCGCGGCGCGGGTGCCGGTGGCGATGACGAGCCGGTCGAACCAGACGTCCCTACCGTCGTCCATGAGGACCCGACGGCCCGGGACGTCCAGGGCGGCGGCTGCGGATCCGGTGCGCCAGCGCGCGTTCAGGCGGGTGTGGGCGCGAAGGGGCAGGTCCCTGGCGCTGCGGGTCCCGGCGAGCAGGCCCTTGGAGAGGTGGGTGCGGTTGTAGGGCCGGTGGGGTTCGGCGCCGAGGATGATCAGTTCGCCGGTGAAGCCGATGGCCCGCAGCCGCTCGGCGGCGGAGAAGCCGGCCCGACCGGCCCCGACGACGACGATCCGTTCGTAGGCCAGAGTCGCGGGAAGGGAGGGGGTCACAGGGCTCTCCTCCTGTTGATGGTGATGGCGGCCATGGGGCAGATCCTTGCGGCCTGAAGGACCTGTGCGGTCTCGGACGCGGCAGGGGAGGGCGTGTAGCGCAGGCGCCCGTCGGGGCCGAGGCCGAACACCTCGGGGGCCTCCTGCTGGCACAGGCCGTAGAGATGGCAGTGGCCGTTGTCCACGCTCACGCTCACCCTGGCCGGTGGGGCCGTTTTGGGTTCCAGTGCCATGGCTCAGGCCTCCTGGGGGGCGATGCGAAGGCCCGCTGCGGCGCGGGCAGGCAGCAGGCGCAGCAGGAACAGCAGCCCGCAGGCCGCTGCGCAGCCGAGCACGCCCACGCCGAGCAGGCCCAGGGCCTGCACCTCGGCCGAGGCGGTGAAGGTGTGGATCAGGGACGCTGCGAACGAACCATAAGCGAGGTAGTGCACCAGGTGCCAGCGCCGGTAGCCCAGGCGCCGCTGCAGGACGATCGAGACGGCCACGGCTACGCCCAGCTCCAGGCCGATGATGCCCAGCCCGACGCTGGTGTCTCCGCCGGCGATGAAGGGAACCACCGCGTTGATCGGACGGAACGACTGCCCGGTCTGGAAGATATAGGACACCCCGTGCAGGACCCCGAAGGTCAGCGCAGTCACGGCCAGGACCATGTGCGTGGCCGACATGGCCGACCGGGCGACCATCCGCCGCGCCCACCCCGTGGTCGTGAGAATCCCGAAGCACACCGTCAACGCCATCAGCCCGTAGGAAAGGAAGCCCGCGAGCGTCGCGATGTGCCGGATGCCCTGGTCGTAGGGTGTGTACTGCTCCGCCGGCACCGCCAGCGCCGGTGCCGCGGCCAGGGCGGCATGGAAGGTATCGAGCAAGGTCATCTCCTCGGGGTAAACTCAACTAGAGTGTCCTACACATTGTAGGAACCATTATCCTACAATATGTCAGACTCAGGTTTGGGTCGGAGCGAACGGAAGGCACGCATGCACGCGGGTGAGCATGAGGAAGGGCGCCGCCGGCACGGGGAGCTGGAGGGGCAGGTCCTGATGGTGCTGTGGGCGGCGGACCGGCCCCTGACCGGCGCGGAGGTGCACGAAGGCCTGGGGGCGCCGGAGCTGTCCTACAAGACGGTCCTGACGGTCCTGACCCGTCTGCTGGGCAAGGGCAGGGTGGCCCGGGAGAAGGTCGGACGGGCGTTCGTGTTCCGGCCCGTCCCGGACGGGTCGGCCGATGCGGCCGAGCGGATGGCCCGGGTCCTGGCCCGCGGCGCGGACCGCGCGGCGGTGCTGCAGGGGTTCGTGGACGCGATCGGCCCCGCCGACGAGGCGATGCTGCGGGCACTGCTGGAGGGCCGGCCGGGGCGGCGGCCGTAATCATTTCGCGTCTCGGCAGGCCTATGAGGGCGTCCTCCCCTAAGAAACACCTATGCCGTCCACCCCTCGTCCTCGGGGTGAAACCTCCTACCAACATGGCCGCACAAGGGTCCCGGACCCCCTTGCCCCGTAAGGAAGACATGAAACAGTTCGCCCCTCCCGTCCCTGCCTTGGGTCTGCCGCTACGCTCGTGGTGGTTCGTGCCCGCTTCGCTAGTCCTATTTGCCCTCACCTTGACTATCGGCACGCTGGCAAAGTTCTATGGCTCCCCGGGCCCTGACCTTGCATGGGACGTCGACATGATCCGCGACCGGACCACGATGCAAACGGTCCTTGCCGTGGTCGTGAACAACGTGCTGTCCCCAGCCGGAAACGTCCTCATCCTGTTCCTAATCTGTCTGGTGCTGCTGGTGGCTTTCAGGAAACCGCTCACCGCACTGGCCTTCGGATCCACGGCTGCCATCGGCTGGCTCTCCTCAGAAATCGGGAAAATCGCCGTCGCCCGGCTCCGGCCTCCCTCCTCGATCACCCACGCGCTGATCATCGAAACCGGACACGACAGCTTCCCCAGCGGCCACACAGCCTTCGCCGCCTCCCTGGTGTGGGCCGCCGTTCTGGTCCTGGCCCGCACCCCCAGGCAGCGCATCGTCACCGCCATCACCGGCGTGGTCTTTGTCGTTGCTGTCGCGTTCTCGCGTCTGTATCTCGGTGTGCACTATCCCACGGATGTGCTGGGATCACTACTGATCAGCACAGCCGGTATCTTGCTCTGGCTACCCTTCTGGAACAGGCTCATCGAGCCCCGACTCCGCCAGACACCACTGATCCGCAAATTGACCCCGCTTCCGCAGCCCCGCCGTACGGCCAACAATTAATCTCCAACCCGGGCCCTTCAAAGCGCGTACGACGAAACCTCCGATCCCATGGCTCACCCTGGGTTTTCTCATCGTCTTCTGGGGATTGGGTGCCCTGACCTCGAGCCTCGTCACTGGACCGGACGCTCAATGGCGGCTCAACGTCGCCCTGACGCCTCGCTCCGTACCTGATCATTGGTGGGCCGTCGTGGCTTCCGCCGTGTGGGCCCCAGGGACGACAGGCTATGTGCTGGGAACCCTCGTGGTGTCGCTGCTCGGTGTGCCCTTGGAACGGCGAATGGGATGGCGGGCGTACGCTATCGCTGCCGTCTCCAGCCAGATTCTGGGCGTTGGCGTTGCCCTTGGATTCCTGGCCACGGCCCGGGGTTTGCTGGGGAGCTGGACGCAGGAGCTGGGCGGCCATCTCTTCATGGGTCCGAGTGCCTTCATCATCGGCGCGGCCATGGCCGGGACGGCGTCCATGGCCACCCTGTGGAGGCGCCGCATCCGGCTGGTCGTCTTCGCCCTGTTGCTGCTCCTGGCACTCTACAGCGGAGGGTTCGCGGATCTCGTGAGGCTCGGCGCCGCAGGGACAGGCACGATTCTCGGGCCACTACTGCTGGGCCGTCGGCCGCGCTTCGGTCGCCCGGTCAGTACCCGGCACGAAGGCCGCGTGCTGATCGCGCTGCTCATTGCCGCCTCGGCGATCGGCCCGGTGGTCGCCGGCCTCGTCCCGCATGCCGTGGGACCGCTGTCCATCCTGCGCTTCCTGTTCACCAACATCCAGCCGGTAGACTCCCAAGCGCTCCAGACCCTCTGTGCGGATCCGGCGCAGGTGAAGGACTGTGCCGTCGCCCAACTGCAGTTGCGCGCCGGGGCCGGCGGGATCTTCATGGCCATCCTCCCGTCGTTCCTCCTCCTATTGCTCGCGGACGGCCTTCGTCGCGGACGGCGATTTGCGTGGGCCGGGGCGCTGCTGATCCAATTGGCCCTGTCCGTCCTGGCCGGAATTGCCATTGCGGGAGTCCTGCAGCCGACTACCTCGGATACCGGGGCAAGCGAGGGGATCGCCGCGATCGAAGGGTCAGGCTCCTCGCAGCCGCTCACCCTGGCCCTGCCGCTGCTTCTGCCCCTTGCGCTGACCATCGTTCTGCTCGCAACCCGGCAGCTGTTTCACGTCACGGCACCGGCTGGAACCTACAAGCGCCTTGCCGTCCAAGTTCTTGTCATGGCGGCTGCGCTCAGTGTGGTCTACGTCGCTGCAGGGCTCCTCCTCGCCCAGGATTTCTCCCCGGTTCCGGGATTGCCGGATCTACTGGCGGATATCCCCGACCGCTTCCTTCCGCTGGGCTTCGTACTGGACGTGCCTCCGGCCTTCTTCCCCCAGGGCACGTCCGCCGTTCTCGTCTACGAAGGCGTCGGAGTCCTCTTCTGGGCCGTTGCGGGTGTCCTGATCTTCAAGACTTTCCTTCACCAGACCCATCTACGGCACGACGCCAGTACCGAGCGTGCGCGGAAGATCATCAAGACGTGGGAAGGCAGCTCGCTGTCTTGGATGACTACCTGGCCGGGAAACATGTATTGGTTCTCCGCTTCAGGACAGTCCTTTGTCGCGTACCGGGTCAGCACGGGAGTTGCGCTCACGCTTGGTGGCCCGGTGGGACCCAAATCCGAGATGGGCGCCGCCTTTGCGGAATTTGCCCGCCACTGCAGGGGCAATGGGTGGACGCCGTGTTTCTACTCGGTGCCCCGGGAACTGCGCGATCATGCGGACTCTTCCGGTTGGAGCTCTGCCCAGGTAGCCCAGGAAACGGTCCTGCCGCTGCATTCGATTTCCTTCAAGGGAAAGAAGTTCCAGGACATCCGCACAGCCCTGAACAGCGCCGCGAAGGAGGGCATCCGCTACGAGTGGACGAGCTACGCCTCGGCTCCTTTCTCCGTCCAGGTGCAGATCGAGGAGATCTCCGAAGAATGGGTAGCGGACAGGAACATGCCCGAAATGGGCTTTACCCTCGGCAGCCTGGACGAGCTCGACGACCCGGAGGTGCGCTGCTTGCTCGCGATTGACCAGCGCCACACCGTTCACGCTGTCACGTCCTGGTTGCCTGTGTACCGCAACGGACACATCGTGGGCTGGACTTTGGATTTCATGCGGCGCCGCAGCAATGGCTTCCGTGCCAGCATCGAATTCCTCATCGCCTCCGCGGCACTCAGCCTCAAGGATGAAGGATGCGAATTCCTCAGCCTCTCCGGAGCGCCCCTGGCACGGATCGCCGAGGATCCTTCCGAAATGCCACGGCCCAGGCCACGATCCCGGCCTCCCGGCAGCCTTGACCGGTTGCTCGATTGGTTGGGCGCGACTTTGGAACCGGTGTACGGGTTCAGGTCCCTCTTGGCGTTCAAGGCAAAGTTCCAGCCGAGGTACGAACCCCTCTACATGCTCTACCCCGACGCCGCTTCCTTGCCTGCCGTTGGAACGGCCGTCGCACGGGCCTACCTGCCCACCCTCAGCCTCGGAGCAGGGCTGGCCTTGGCAGGCCGGATCTTCCACCGGCCCGGACGCTCCGGGCCCTCCGGCAGCCGCCACGAATCGCCGGACCAGCCCCGGCGCGGAGGATCCGGATAGAGACGGAAGAGCATTCCGTGCTTGCTTGCGGTCAAAGCCCGCAAGGAACACTGTCCCAGGCCTACACCGCGACGCCCAAAGCACTCCCCGCCACAGGACCGGCAACAGGACACCCCAGGTCCGCACGGACCGCGTGGACAACACCGGAAATGTCCGCCTCCAAAAGTCCGCCTCCGCCACGCCGGCAGGCTCAGCCACCTGGGAATCTGCCGCGCCCACAACAGCACCACCGTCCCGGTCCTCACCGCAGAACCCGACGCCTTCGTCCTGAACAAAAGCACCAGAGAGATCCTCGCGGAGTTCACACCCGACACAAGCAAAGACCATCAAGTCAAAAGGAAGCACCCCGGTCCAGAAGGGACAGTCCCGTTTATGAGATAGTCCCGTGATGAAGGCTGCGCGGTGTGAGTGTCTATTCGTTCATCGAACCAGGGGGATTCATGGTGTTGAAATGGGCATCGCCATTGCTTTTGCCATAGGTGTGGCCGGAGTCGTCGCAGCCGTGTTCTGTTGGGGCAAGGCCAGAAAAGACGAAGCGGAATGTAGCCGCTGGGTGCTGCCCTGGGGCCGGCCCGCAGCGGCAAACCGGCCCGGGGGGATTAGAGGAGCCCGGCTTTGGTCATCAGCTCGGTGACCTTTTCGCTGTTGAGTTTGGCCGGGTCGACCGAAGGTGCGTGGAGGTCCTTGAGGGGTACGAGCTTGGAGCTGGCCGGCACATCGGATCCGACGGTGTATTCAAAGGAGTCCCCGGTCTGGAGCACCTGCTGGCCCGCTTTACCAGTGATGAACTTCAGGAACTGCTGGGCCTGGGCTTGTTTCTTGCTGGAGGCCAGGACGGCGCCGCCGGAGACGCTGACGAACGCGCCGGGGTCCTCGTTCTTGAAGTAGTGGAGATCAACGTTCTTGCTGTTTTCTCCAGTCTGGGCCTGATCCACGAAGGAGTAGTAGTGGTACAGGACGCCCGCGTCGACCTCGCCGGAGTTGACGGCCGCGAGCACCGGAGTGTCGTCCTTGTAGGACTTGAAGCTGCTCTTCGCCGCCTCCAGCCATTTCTGCGTTGCGTCTTCCCCCTTGAGCGCGAGCATGGCGCTGACGATGGCCTGGAAATCCGCTCCGCCAGTGGATGCGCCGATGCGTCCCTTCCACGCCGGGTCCGCGAGGTCCATCAAGGACTTGGGGAGCTGGCCGGGAGTGAGCTTGCTCTTGTTGTAGGCCAGCACGGTGGAGCGGGCCGCGATGCCCGTCCAGTCACCGGTGGAGGGCCGGTACTGCGCAGGGACCTGCGTCAGGGTCCCCTGGTCGACCGGGGCGAGCAGGCCCGCACCCGCGATGCGGACCATGGCCGGGGAGTTCTCCGTCAGGAAGACGTCCGCGGGCGAGTTTTTGCCTTCCACTGTGAGCTGGTTACTCATTTCCAGGTCGGCACCGTTGCGGAGCGTGACCTTGATTCCCGTCTCCTTGGTGAAGGCGTCCACCCATGCGCCGGTGAGGTTTTCGTGCTGCGCGTTGTAGACGACGATGCCGTCGCCGCCGGATTCCGCTGCGCCGGCTGTGGCACTACCGGTTGCGGTCCCGGTCGGTGCGCCGCCACAGGCCGAAAGCGCCAGCAGGGTGGCGACGGCAAGGGGCGTGGCGGGTTTGATGCCGAATTTCATGGGGGGCCTTTCGAGGTTTCCGGCTGTGACCGGAATTATTGGGGGTTGGGAGTTTGTTGGGGTTGTTTTGGCAGTTCTGGGTGCAGCACCCTGGCGCGAGCCTTAGGAGAACAGTCCCTGCCCGAGGAAGCCGTTGCTGTCCTTCACACCGGGCAGACCGATGAAGTAGCCGCCGCCGAAAGGTTGGATGTAGTCCGTCATAGGCTCGTTGATCAGCCGGGTCTGGGCCGCCTCGAACTGGGTTTGGATGTTCTGCTGGAAGCTGGCGAAGATCAGCCCGGCCTGCATGTTGCCGTTCAGGTCAATGCCGAGATCGTAGTTGTAGCCACGCCGCAGGAACCGTGAGCTGTCCGTGGCCGGCGTGCGCGGGTTGGCCAGGCGGATGTGGGCATCCAGGGGGATGGTCTCGCCTTTGGGGTCGTTGGCGTAATCGGGCTTGTCGTTTTCGTTCGCAGAGCCCAGCGGGGCCCCGGTGGCACGGTGCCGACCGATCATGTTGTCCTGTTCGCCCAGACCGACGCGGTCCCAGAACTCAACAAGCATCCTGATCAGGCGCACCACGATGAAGGTTCCGCCGAGCGCCCAGTCCGGTTGGCCGGAGTCTTTGCCGATCCAGACCAGCGGTTCCTGCGGTGCGGGGTTGACGATGCCGTCCTTGTAGCCGAACAAGTTCCTCGTTGCACCGGAGGGCCTGGGAGCTGACTGGAATCCGTTGATCTTCCATTGCAGTTGCATGGCCCCCCGGGTGGCTTTGGTGATGTCCCGCAGCGCGTAGTGGATCATGTCCGTCGAGTCCGCGCAGAGTTGGAGGAGCAGGTCCCCGCCCATCCAGGCCTGATCCGGGGCGTCGTTGGGGAAGATTTTCATCTCCGTCAGGCCTTTGGGTTTTTTGCCGGCCAACCCGTAGGCCGCATTGTCGAAGACGCTTGATGCCAGGCCAACGGTCATCGTGAAGGAACACGGCGGGATGTCCTCTCCAAGGATTCCTGAGTTTGCGGGCGGACCTCCGCTGATAGCGGGCAGTTCGGTGGACGGCACCGGGGCATCCGCGCGCTGTCCCGCGGCCAGATGCGTTCCTTTCAGGGAGAGGGTCTGCAGCAGGGCCTTGAGTTCTTCCCGGTCCTTGGCCAAGACCCGGAACGCGGCGAAGCAGGCGTGCTGTTGCTGGCCGGCAGGCCTGTAGATACCCGCCTGGTTGATGCCGTGGAAGTCAACGGCTGTCTCTTCCGGACCCGGAACGGGATGCACCGGGCTGTTTTGGGCCGAAGAGGACATGGCGGCGGCCGTCAGGGCTGCAGCCGCCGTTCCTGTTCCGGCGCCAAGAAGGAACGACCGCCGTCCCAGACGTGCGTGGGAGACGGTGGTGGGCTCCGACGTCGTCGTCTCGGCGAGAGGCGGGTTTGGCTTGTTTTTTCTCATCGATTTCAGTCGTCTTCGGTGGCGAACATGGCAGGGACGTAGGCCAAGGTCTCGAGGGCGCGGCCAATGGCGCCGTTGACGGGCTGACGCAGGGACAGCGGCACCGTCCGGTAGTCAGGCCACCGGCCGCTCGTCTTGGTGGCGTTCAGGGCAACGTCCAACGAGTCGAGTTCCGCCGCTATGGTGGCTGTGTATCCCCGCTTTTGCCCGTCAATAAGCGTGCTCAACAGCGTCAGCACCACCCGTGTCCCCGAGACATCGGCCGCGGTAAGGGCGAGGGACATCCCGGAACCTTGATCGTTGTTGCCGGTCAGATTGTCCCTGAGGGCGTCCTCCAGGATTTCGTGGCAGCGCAGCGGCATGTCCGAGGGCGCCACCGTGAGCTCCGGCAGCTTTGAATCCAGTGTGCCGATGTTCGTGTGGAGTTCCTCCAGTACCGGCATGAGTTCTGCCGGCCCCTGTCCGTGATGCAGGCCGTATTCCACCCGGTGCAGACCCGTGAAGCCGGGATCGGCCGGCCCTCCCGCAAGTCCGGATGGCAGAGTGTTGATGGCCGCGCCAAGGTCCCCGAAGATGCCATAGGCGGCACCGATTTCCTGCCACGTCAACTGGGCTGCGAGCCATTGCTCCCGAGCTGGCTCCAGTTCATTGTTGCCGACGGATGCCTTCAGGGTCAGGACTTGCGTTCCAAGGTCGGCAAGTTTGCGGCCGACATAGGCCCGGTAGGATTCCAGGGCTTCATCCATGGTTCCGGCAGGAAGAGGCGTGGAAGCGGTAGCGGTCGCGGGCATAGGGGATCCTTCGGCTGAACAACACTTAGATAGGCAAGGCAACCCTTACTGTAATAACAACATGCTGATGTTGCGTAATTCGGAACCAGCTGAGGTCGACTGTTACGAACGTGCCGAGGGTGGTGTTTGCGGTGGCGGCTGCGGGAATACTGCCGCAGCAAGTAGTAGAGGCAGCTCGAACCAGCCAGTGCCACGGTGCCCGGCAGGAATTAAACGCTGCGCCCCCCACGCGTCGGCGACCACTCCAGTGGGCACCTCAAAGACCACCATCCGGGCTGTGAAGAAGGCGTTCCCCGCAAAGGCTTCGAGGTTGCTGAGTCCGGTATCCAGCAGGAAGAGGGTGTTGATTCCCCGGATCGACGAGGCCGCAAAGAGTGTTACCGCGGGTTAGCGTGAGATAGACACTGGGAATCTTTCGGGCGGCGACGTTCATCACGTCGCCGTCCCCTGCAGCTTGTGGGGAAACACGAGCTCATTTTCGTGCCCTCCGGCGCGCACGCCAGAGCCTCAGCGGCCTGGCTCGACGCGTGTTCGCTGTCCGGGCTTCGGAGCGAGCGGCAGCGTGATTTTCATAGTTGTTCCCCGCGGGCCGCTGCGCTCTACCCCCACCGTGCCGCCGGCCCCCGTAATGATTTCACGGACCAACGCTAGGCCGATTCCAAAGCTGCGCTGCCCCATCGTCCCTTCCGGGCTGTGTCCTTCCGGGTGGTGTGTCCTCACGAAGCGGTCGAAGATCCTTGTTTGGTCCACTCCCTTGATCCCGGCCCCGGAGTCCGAGACGGTGACCACTGCCCGGTTGCCGAGTACCGCCGTCGTGATCCCGACCTGCCCGCCGGCGGGAGTGTGTGCCAGCGCGTTGTCTGCCAGGGCAAGGAGGGCGCGACGGAATCCATTGCTGTCAATGAGTGCGAAGGGCCGGTCTTTTTCCGTCAAGGTGACGCGGACGTCCTTCGCCCCCGCGAGCTGTTGCACGCTTTCGACGACGGCCGCCGCGACGTGGGCGAGATCGCTCGGCTCTGAGGCGGCATCCGGAGGAGAGCCGGTGGCCGCCACGAGCAGTTCGTTGACGATGCCGGTGAGGGTCGCTGTGTCATTGCGGATGCGCGTTAGTGCCTGCCCGGTTTGTGAGTCGGGGCCCGTATGGCGTTGGGCAAGTTGAACGCGTGCGTCCAGGATAGCCAGGGGCGTACGCAATTCATGGCTGGCGTCCTGCACGAACCGTCGTTGCAAAGCCAGTGCTTCTCCCAATGGCCTGATGGCGCTTCGGGCGCTGAGCCAGCCGATGCCGCCGGCAAGGAAGATCCCCGCAACGCCGGCGATGATCATCGCCTTCAGGAGGTCCTTGGTATCCAGGTAGGCGTAGACCGAGTCAGGTTCTCCTGATCCGGGCAGTCCTGGCTGCCGTACCTGGTTGAAAAGGTAGATTGCAGCGGCCGCCAGAAGGCAGAGCACCAAAACCGTGCAAGCCGCGCTGATCCGTACGGCGATCCTCAAGGAGGCTTTGCGGAGAGTCGCCTGGTCTACGTTCTCAGTCATGGGGGTTGCCGATCTGGTATCCGAGGCCGTGGACTGTCCGGATCACCGCTTTGGAAGTCTTACGGCGCAAGTGGTGGACGTAGGTGTCGATCACGCCGGGCTGGTCCGCAGGGTGGAACAGGGCGTTGATGAGGTCTTCGCGGGTGAAGACCCGCCCCGGTTCGCTGGCCAGGGTTTCGAGCAGCCTGGCTTCCTTTGGCGTCAGGGTGACCACGGTGCCGTACACGGAGCGCATGGAACGCATGGAGCGGGCACCGGCGTCGAGCTCCCAATCTCCGATCTCCAGGATCCTGGGCGACTGGGCGTAGGTCCTGGTGAGCGCCCGCAAGCGGGCGGCCAGTTCCATGGCATCGAACGGTTTGATCATGTAGTCATTCGCCCCGGCATCGAGGCCACGGATCTTCTCATCGGTGGCACCGAGTGCCGTCAGGATGAGGATCGGCGTGCCGATCCCCCTGGACCGAAGGGCCGCGATCAACGCGATGCCGTCCATGAGGGGCAGTCCGCGGTCAATAACCATCGCGTCCCAGCTCTGCGTCAGGCCCAGGTGAAGGCCGTCGCGCCCGTTAACAGCCAGGCGGACGGCGAAGTCGGGCTCCAGGAGTTCGCTGATGAGCGGCCCCAGGGCCGCGTCGTCTTCGACCAGGAGGAGGGACGGCCGCGCAGCTGTTGTCATGTCGCTATTTTTCCCCGGGCTGCCCGTTCGTGGCACCCACCGTGACCTTCCGGCGCCGTTTGAGGAACTCGACTCCCCACGGCAACACGGAGACCAAGACCATGATGACCGCAATGACGTCAACGTTCTTTGCCACGAACTCAAAGTGCCCCAACCATGAGCCCAAAAGGGTAACGGAAGATCCCCAGATGAGGGCACCGGCGATGTTCCACAGGGTGAAGGATTTATAGTCATACCGTGCAATGCCGGCACTCAGCGGTGCGAACGTCCGCACAACAGGAACGAAGCGGGCCAGGACAATGGCCGGTCCACCGCGGCGTTTGAAGAAATCCTCGGCCGCGTCCAAGCGGGCGGTCTTCAGGACTCGGGCGTCGTCCTTGAACCAGCGCCTTCCGAACCTGCGCCCCAGCATGTAACCGATCTGGTCTCCAGCGATAGCGGCAACCGTCACGACGGCGATCAGGACCGGCAGTCCTACTTGCAGTTGCTCGTGCAGCAAGCCAGCGGTGAAAAGCAAGGAATCCCCAGGCAGGAAGGGGAAAAGCAGGCCGGACTCAATGAAGACGATCAACGCCACCACACCCAGGGCTGCCGGGCCCAAGCCTTGAAGCAGGGTGGCGGGATCAAGAAATGCCGGCATGGCAGAAAGTACGTGCATGGTGTCCTCAGGATCCGTGGGCGTTGGATGCGGTTGCTTCTGAAGAGGTCTCTTCTGACCCGGCCCGGCCCGGGAACCGCTCGAGGACCCGCGGTGCGTACAGGTTCCAGAGCCCGGCCAAGACGATGACCGCGGCACTGGTGGCCAGGAAGGACGCCACCACATCGCTGGGGTAATGGACACCGATATAGACCCGGGACCACGCCACAACCACGGCCAGGCCGGCTCCCGCCCAAGCGGTGACGGCGGCCCATCGGCTGCCCCGGACCAGAAAGTACAGGGCAAAGACGAGCGCCACGGCGAAGCTCACATGACCGCTGGGAAAGCTATTGGAACCCGTTTCCGGGGAGAGTGGGTCGAAAAGAACCGCGGGGTCGGGCCGGTGGCGGTCCACGATGAGTTTGAACGCCGCGCTGGCAACCCACCCCGAACATGCGAAGAGCACAAACATGAACGCACGCACGAAAGTCCTGCGAACCAGGAAGAGGTACAAGCCGATCACCAGGACAATGCAGACTCCTGCCGCAGGGGCAAAGAGGAAATTCAGCGCCATGGCCAACGTCGTCAACGCGCCCACGTGATGGAGGCTGAGTTCCTGGTCAACGCCAAGTTCGCTGGTGGTCAGGCCCGCTACCAACTGGACACTGAAGCCAAGGGCAAGGACTGCCGCAGCGAGGGCAACCGCCCACAGCAGCCAGAACCTGGGCTGCGGAAGTAACGGCACACTTTGGCGTACGACAGCGGAAGTGCGGTCTTCCACGGAAACGCTCCTGTTGACGAATGATGGCATGCGACTCTCCGGTTCGGGGGGTGACGGCCATGAGCGGCCCGTTTCCACTCTCGCACGGCGTGTTTAAGAAGCTCTTAAGAACTCCCCCGGCCGGGATTCCCTCGCGACCTGCGCGGGGCCGAATAGAGATTGGGAACGAACCCCCGCCAAAATCGAAGGATCTGGGATGTCCGGATCTGCGATCTCGAAAGACTCACGCAGACGGCGGCCGAAGCCACCACCGTCATCGCCCTCAACGTGGTCCTGGTCAGCGCGCTGGCGGGTCTTGGTGCCGTTCTGTACAACATCAGCGCCACCATGGTCGGAGGCATCGGCATGACCTTCACCGACGCCGAACTCCCAAACTTGGCGGTCTCGGTAACGATCGTTCGTAAGACACCGCTTGAGATCCCTTACGGGCCCCCGGGTGTGACTGTTAACCGAGAATGGCGATTAATCGCAGCTTTGCTTGGCGGTTTTCGAACCCTTGGCTGTGACTGCTTGCCTTGTCGGGTGGTTATCGGCAGCTCGAAATGGCGGTTTGTGTGTTGGATTCAGGAACGCTCTGGTGGCTCCGGGTGTTCACGCGCCGTAGCGGCCCGTTCCGGGCCGGGCCGCTTGGAATAGGGTGCCGGTGATTCAGGCGGGCAATGCAATTCGTTTTTGCCGGGTTTCGCCGCGGCCGGGGAGTAGCATGCGCAGGCCGTTGAGGATGATCAGCGCGGCGCTGCCTTCATTCAGCAGCAGTCCTGTGGTGAGGGTCATCCAGCCGGCGAGGGCGGCGATGATCAGGATGGCCACGACGGCCAGGCTGAGGGCGATGTTGATCTTGATGTTGTTCCGGGCCCGTCGGGAGAGGCGGATGGCTGCGGGGAGCCGGTCCAGTTCGTCGGCCATGAGTGCGACGTCGGCGGTTTCGAGTGCGACGTCGGTTCCGGCGGCGCCCATGGCGATGGCCAGGTCCGCGTTGGCCAGTGCGGGGGCGTCGTTGACTCCGTCGCCGACCATGGCGATCACCCCGTACCGTTCGCGCAGTTCACGTACGGCGGCTGATTTGTCCTCGGGCAGCAGTTCGGCGCGGTAGTCGTCCAGACCCAGGGCATGGGCGGTGGTTTTAGCGACGGTGGCGTTGTCGCCGGTGAGCATCAGCACCCGTTTGATGCCTAGTCCGCGCAGTTCGGCGATAGTGCTGTGGGCGTCTGGGCGCAACTGGTCCGCGACCGCCAGAACGGCCAGTGGCCGGGTGTCCTCGCGCAGTACGACGGCGGTGCAGCCGGTTGCCTCGGCTCCGGCCACGGTTTCTCCCACGTGCGGGTCGGTGCGGTCGGCGTCCGAGGGCCGGCCGACGTGCAGGGCGCGGCCGTCGACGACGGCCTCCATGCCGGCCCCTGGGAGGGCGCGGGCGTCCCTGGCGGTGGGGATGTCGAGGCCGCGGTCCCGGGCTCCGGTGGTGATGGCGGCGGCGATGGGATGTTCGCTGCCGGCCTCGACGGCGGCGGCCAGGGCGAGGGCTTCCTGTTCGGTAGTGCCGTCGAATGTGGTGACCTGAACCAGGGCAGGACGGCCGCGGGTGAGCGTGCCGGTCTTGTCGAAGGCGACGGCCCTGATGTCGGCCAGGCGTTCGAGGTAGATGCCGCCCTTGATCAGGATCCCATCCCGCGCTCCGCGGGCGATGGCAGTGACGACGCTGACCGGCACGGAGATGACCAGCGCGCAGGAGCAGGAGACAACAAGGATGACAAGGGCCCGGTAGATGGCCTCACGCCATTCGAAGCCAAACAACGGCAGAACCAGAGCCACCAGGACCGAAAGGGCGAACATGGCGGGGGTGTAGACGGCGCTGAACCGGTCGGCGAAGCGCTCGGCGCCACTGCGGTTGGCCTGGGCCTCCTCGACCTGTTCGATCACCCGGGCGAGGACGGTGTCGTAGTACTCCTTGGTGACTCGGACGCGCAGCACGCCGTTGCCGTTCAGGCTTCCGCCGAAGACCCCGGTGCCGGCGGCAGCCTCCACGGGCACGGACTCGCCGGTGACCGGACTGGCATCGACCCACGAGGCACCCTCGGTGACTGTGCCGTCGGTGGGCAGCCGCTCACCGGGGCGGACAAGGACGACATCGCCGGGGTGCAACTCCTCCACGGCCACGGTTTCGGTTGAGCCGCCGGCCGTGAGCCGGTTTGCGCTCGGGGGTGCCAGTTCCATCAGCGCACTGATGGAGCCGCGTGCCCTGTCCGTGGCATAGGCTTCCATGGCCTCGCCCAGGCTGAAGATGACCACGAGCATCGCAGCTTCCTCGATCACACCCAGCGCGATGGCGCCGATGGCGGCCACGATCAGCAGCACGGTGATGGTCAGCCGCCTGTTGCGCACGGCGCGGATGGCGCTGCGCAGCGGGTAGGCGCCGCCGACGACGATCGAAGCCCAGAAGAGAGCCAGGGCCGCCGGCTCGGGGTGGATGGTCCGATCCACGGCCAGCCCCGCGGCCAGCAGCACCGCGGCGATCCCCAGGGCCACCATCTCGCTGTTCTGCCACCACCGGCGCCGGGACTGCGCCGCCGACTGCGCGGTGAGCTGCGTTGAGGTGCTTGCTCCGGTATTCATCCGGTGATCTCTTCTCTATGTGAAAGCTGAGGATATGGCTCGTGAGGGTCAGCCCTCACCAGGGGATCAGGCGCGGACGGGGCGCGCCGGACCGGCCGGCGCCAGGGACAGGCCGGCCCTCTGTGCCGCTTCAACGACCGCACTGTCTGCCACGGTGCCGTCGTGCGTGACCAGCACGACGCCGGACGCCAGGGCGTCGACCTTCTGCACGCCGGGCAGGGCCTCGACGGGGGCAAGGTCTCCGGAGCAGCTCACACAGCCGCCCCCGAGCGCGCGGTACTTGGAACGGACCAAATGGATAGGTGTACCCACAGGTGGCCTCCTTCACACTTAAGACTTCGAACGACTTCGAAGTCTTTTCCACGATACTCACACTTCGATAGTTGTCAAACTATCGAAGTGTGCAAGAATGGAGGCATGTCGATCCCAACTTCGGCCCCGGCTGCCCCAAATGCGCTGGGTTACTGCACGCCGTTGTCCCGTGAGCCAATGACGGCTGCCCAAGCTGGGGCCGTCTCCCGGATGCTCAAGGCCTTGGCGGATCCGGTGCGGCTGCGGCTGATGTCCCTGGTGCTCTCGCACGAGGGCGGGGAGGCATGCGCAATGTGTGACCTGACCGAGGGCTTCGATTTGGCAGTTTCGACACTCAGCCACCACCTGAAGATCCTGCACGACGCCGGGCTCGTTGACCGTGACAAGCGAGGGGTGTGGGTCTACTACAAGGCCCGCCCCGAGGCCATGGATGCTCTGCGCACCCTCTTCGGTTCGGACCTTTCCACGCCGGCAGAGGCTGGTTGAGCACGCAACCGCGCGGCACCGGGTATGGGCTTGCGATGCGCGAATCAGCTCTGAAGAAAGCCGTTTGCCGCATGCTCCTAAAACGATCGTTCGCAAGACACTCCAAAGGGTCTGTGCCGAGTGGCGGAACCACAGGGCTCATTCTGTAATGCTTCCCGTGTACGCGGCTGTGTAACGTCAAACCCTGTTGGTGATACGCTCCGGTGATGCGAATCGGATACGCCCGATATGCGGGCATGAGACACGTCCAGCCCGATGCGTGTCTCGCGGTATCTACACTGCCTTGGGCTCAGCGCGGGTTTGGCCGGTCGCCTGCATTGCCCGGTACAGCGTGGCTCGGCTCCATCCGACGAGTTCGGCGGCTTGCTGTGCTGTTTTGCCTTCGGTGCGGGCATTGGCTGCGATCTTCAGCTTTTCGGCCGTCACTAATGGATTGTTCGGCGGGCGGCCAAAAACAGCACCGGCGCCCCTGGCTGCGGCGATCCCGGCATTCACTCGCTCCACGATGAGCTCCCGCTCGTACTCGGCCAAGGTGGAGAGCATATTCAGCATCAGCCTGCCGCTGGTGGTGTCCGGGTCGATGCCGTCGGCGATCGAGCGGAGCATGATCCCTTTGTCCCGGAGCCCGTTCACGGTGGTCAGGACATCGAGCAGGGAACGGCCGAGCCGGTCGACGCGCCACACCACGATCGTGTCCCCGTTTTGGGCGTAGTCCATGAGTTTTTGCATCCCGGGCCGGCTTTTGGCTTCTTTGCTTCCGGAGGTCACATCGGAGTAGATGTCCCGGGCCTGGACCCCCGCGGCGGTGAGGGCGTCGCGTTGGAGCTGGTCGTCCTGCCCTGAGGTGCTGATCCGCGTATATCCGAGATGTGCCATAACGGAAGTCTGCCCCATAAACCCCTAAAAACGCGCCGGAGACACCCTCGTCTATGAGACGACTTACCGAGACACAGACACTTGGCGGATAACAGCGAATTTGCGGGGGAGTGGCCGCCCTGTTCCCCGGCCCCGTCCGGGTGTCTTGAAAATCAATAGTTTGTTGCGACACCCCGCCCACCACGTGAGACACGGTCAAAGCGTCCACATAACGCCCGCGTTTCGACCAACGAGCAGGATCTGACCGCGCAGCGGAACGGCCTCGCCGGCCTCGGCGTCCCCGAAGACCGCGTCTACGTCGACCACGGGTTGACGGGCCGGAACAGGGAACGGCCGGGACTGCGGGAGGCCCTGGCCGCCGTCCGAGCCGGCGACACCCTCGCCGTCACCAAACTCGACAGGCTCGCCCGGTCCCTGCCCGACGCGCGGGACATCATCGAAGACCTCACCAAAAGGGACATCAAGCTCAGCATCGGCGGATCCGTCCACGACCCGACCGACCCCGTCGGCCGGCTGCTTTTCAACGTCCTGGCCATGGTCGCCGAATTTGAATCGGACCTCGCCCGCGCCCGCACCCGCGAAGGCATGCAGGTCGCCAAGGCCAAAGGCCTGCTCTGCGGCAAACAGCCCAAACTCAGCAAGAGCCAGGAAGCTCACCTCGTCTCCCTATACAAGGGCGGACACCACACCACCACCGAAATCGCCGAACTGTTCAAGGTCGCCCGAAGTACCGCGTACAGGATCGTCAACCGGACTCCTTAGGAGTGCGCTTGACCCCCTGATCATTTCCGTCTCCGGATATGTGCGGATCCGGCCGACAGTGCGGCCAGATGCGCGCCGCCCCTGATCGTCGACGAGGGAGACAAGATAGCATGTCGGTTACGTCGCACGTAGCCGTATGAAATTGGGGGCCTTGCTAGATGCAATACGCACGGGGTACAGAGTGGCGCGTTTGGGATCTTCACGTCCACACGCCTGAATCCATCGAAAACGCTTACAAGTCTCCGGACAATGCCGATGTGTGGGACCGATACCTAAAAGAACTGGCAAACCTACCTAGCGACATAAAAGTTCTGGGCATTAACGACTACTGGTTCTTTGACGGATACCGTCGAGTTCGAGCGGCCTTCGATGCGGGCAAACTACCCAATCTGGAACAGATTTTTCCAGTACTGGAAGTACGCTGCGACACCTTCTCTGGCGCCGACGGGCACCTGTCGCGAATTAATCTCCACGTAATCGGAGACCCCGAGATACAAATCGATCATCTGAAGGCGCAGCTGGATCCGCTCCTGACGGCCACCTACCAGCTAACACCCGATGTCGAGCCCAAGACGTGGAGCCAGTTCGTGACCCGCGAATCCATGCAGCAGCTGGGTCAAGAGGTCATAGACGCGACGCCCGAGGACAAGCGACAGGGGCTCCGCCCCCTGCGTGTTGGCTTCAATAACCTGAATGTTTCATTTGAAAAACTTCGGGAGGGGATCCTCAGTAACTCCCTCCTGAGAGATCATGCTCTACTCGCTCTGGGGAAAATTGAATGGTCAAAAATCAAGTGGACGCAGGGAACTGCAGCCAACAAGAAACACCTTATTAACAGTGTCGACGCAGTCTTCACCGCTTCTCCGAGTAATGAATCCTTCGACAAATCGCGCCAGTCCCTGACGGTGGCGGGAGTGAACTCCAAACTTCTCGACTGTAGCGATGCGCACAGTTTCATGGATTCTGGTCTTGACAATAGACTCGGCCAATGCAGAACCTGGATTAACGCCGATCCAACGTTTAAAGGTCTCCGGCACGCTTTGCATGAGTACGACTCCAGGGTAACCACGGCCGTGCGACCTCCTGTGCAGACTCGCATGGTCACCGCACCAAAATCCATTCTCACGTCTATCAAGTTGAGCGCTAAGGACGGGGACACCTCCGATCCGCTGTTTGACACTAATCTCCCGATCAATAGCGGATTCTCGGTCATCATTGGGAATAAAGGGCAAGGAAAGTCTGCTCTGTTAGACACCATGGCGTCTGCCGCCAATAGCGACAGGGACAAGGATTTCTCTTTCCTAACCGACGCCAGATTCAGATCCGGTGGCGGGAAGCTGGCAGAACAATACGAAGCCGAGGCGGGTTGGTCGGATGGAACCCACACCACAGTTTCGTTGAATGATCGCTTTGATCCCAGCAAACCTTCGATGGTTGATTACCTTCCCCAGACTCTGATCGAAAAAGTCTGTTCCGCAGACCCAAATAGCGTCGAGAAGCAAGGTTTCGAACAGGAGATTGAAAGGGTTCTTTTCCGGCACATACCTTCTGAGGAACGCCGTGGCGCATCCTCTCTCAGGAGCTTCCTAGATGAGGCCGCCGAACAAGAGCAGACATCGTTGAAGCAAGCACGGCTCGAGATCCGCGAGGCAACTGAACACATCGAACGTTTGCGGTCACGAGGCAAAGAACTCGACGAACTGGGTCTCACGAGCCGAAATCAACTGGTTGTCGAAGAGATCAGCAAACTGGATCAGCGCATAGCCGACATCGACTCGATACTCAGCGGAGGAAGCCGTGTTGGTGAAGGAAAGCAGTCCGTTCCCGCTGACCCACTTACCGCCGCAACTGCGGCGCTGCAAGCCTCTGACAGAGCCGTCGAAGACGCTGAGCCCAAATACGGAGGCGTCACAAAACGGAAGTTGCAAGGCCAAAGAAAGAACCAAATCCTTCAGAACCAGATCGAACAACTCACCACCAGTGCGGAGGAACTCCGTCAGGAGCTGGGCCTTCAAGACGGTCTATTGACGGTTGTCTATCGCCCAGAAGTATTCCAGGCGTGGCTCACGAGCATCACCGAAGACGAGAAGAAGGCCGAGGCAGAACTAGCTGAGTTGCGGCTTAAGAGCCAGGCCAATGAGAAAAACGTCGCCGACATTCGTGCATTTCTAAAGGCTGAAAGCGAAGAAAACCAAGTACTGATTGAAGAGCAGAGTGACCTCGGAAACCGGCGTGCAAAGCTCATTGGTGATCCTTCTAATATCCAGTCTCTTGAAGGCATCAAAGTTCTTGTCGAAGAGGAACTGGACATTCCGAAACAACTGTCTGCCGCGCAGGCTTCTTTGGAATCTGCTTTCAAGGCTGTCCATTCAGCGCTCTTGGCCATCATGAGCGCTCAGGAAGCAGCCTACCGGCCAGCGGCAGATTTTGTGGCAGAGAAAGATCTGGCAAATGACATTGATCTTGAGTTCGCCGTAGAGCTACGTGTCAGAGGCTTTGTCGATAAATGGGTGGGACAGGTCAACCGTCAGAAGTTAGGAGACTTCCACGATCTCGATAGTCGAAAGCGCGATACAAATATCCTCGGGGACATCACCCTAGAAGATGAGGTAGGTCTGTTTACGGCTTTGAAGGTCTTGGAAGATCGCCTATGTACAGTCCGAGGTGCCGCCAGCGGTGACAAGCGCTCCTTGCAGTCGATCATGCGCGCGGGCCAAAAATCTGCGGACCTTCTCTCCTGGATCTATGGCTTGGAGTGGTTGCAGAGCCAGTATGTCATCAGATCAGAAGGGCGCGAGCTCTCAGAGCTTTCTCCCGGCCAACGAGGCCTAGTGCTTCTGCTTTTTTACTTACTTGTTGATCTAGCTGACCGCCCGTTGCTACTCGACCAGCCGGAGGAGAATCTCGACAACCAAACAGTGAAACGGATCTTGGTGCCCGCACTTAAGGATGCGTCCTTGCGCCGTCAGGTTGTTGCCGTAACTCATAATCCAAACTTCGCCGTGGTCGGCGACGCCGATCAGATCATCGTGGCGGAAAAGGTTGGCAACCAATTTGTCTATGTTTCCGGTTCACTTGCGTCGTTGGGCATCGGTTCATCGACTATCGACGTTTTGGAAGGCACACGAGAGGCATTCAAGAACCGGAACGTCAAGTATGACCGTGTCGTAGGGAGGTCCTGACGCACTTCGTTCATCGGCAGGAAGTCACCTTCAGGGCGACTTCGGTCGGCTGGGCAGACCGTGGGCCTATATAGGCAAGAGCCACTCGATTGAGCTATCTGTCTGGCGACTCGACGAAAGACATTGGCCTCCACGCATCAATGCACAGGAAGCCGACACGGCTGAACCCGTCTTGTTTCTTAGCCAGCGTCGATCCCGAACGCAGATAACAGCGCATACGTTCTTCCCGGCGTGACATCTGTGGTCTGCGCCTGGCCCCTCGCGGGCCCCCGGAGGATGACTTTCTGACCGACCGGCGTCCACGTTTGAGGCTGACCTCAGTGCGCGTGTTCATTTTTTTTGAATATTCAATTAGAGTGAATGTTCAACCTAAGTGAACAGAGGAGGGGCGATGCTGGAAAGCCGTATCAACATCATTGTTCAACATCTGACCCAGTACGGCATCGATGTACGCGTGGAAGACTCTGATTGGACCCGCCCCGCGTTCGAGCACCCGCTTCTCACACTGCAGCGGGAGGCCGAGCACCAGAAGTTTGTGATCCTGGATGATGCTCTGACGCAAGTCATTCCCTCGGGGGATCAGGCGAAGCCCCTCATTGCCCAGGGCTATATCGATGAAAAGCAGGCCAGAGGATACCGGGCACAGAATCTGAATTTCGTAGATGAGGCCGGCAATGCCTTCATTACCTTCGGGAACGTCTATATCGACGTACGAGGCCGCCGCGTGAGCCACCGAACTCCCGAGAGGAAGGATGCGGCGGCCGGCGTTTCCGCCTCGGGAGTGAATCTGTTCAGCGCACGCAGGTCGCGTCTGCTGTTCGTTCTGCTGACCTGGCCATACGTCCCGCGCCTGACGATCAGGGAGATCAGCACGCTGTCCGGGGTTTCAGTCGGTCTTGCCCAGGAGACTCTAAAACTCTTACAACGAGAGGAATATCTCTCAGTCGGGCCTGGCCCGCAGCTCTTGAGGCAACGCGAGCTCTTCGAGCAATGGGTCATGACCTATCCTCATCAATTGGCCCCGCGGCTGTCACTGGAGGCCTTCAGATCATCTGAACCGGGTCTTCATGTGCCATTGGCACCAGAGATGGAAGTCAGCGGAGAAAGCGCCCTTCCCGAACTGCTGAATCCTTCAACGCTGACCGTCTATGTCGAAGAGTTCACACCCCGCATGGCCGTCGTCAATAAGTGGCGCAGGGATGAGCATCCGAATGTCTTCGTCAGACACAAGTTCTGGACGGATCCGAGCAGTCTGGACATCGAAGCCCCGACATTGGCCGGGAACCTCCCAACCGTTCCCAGCACTCTCGTATACGCCGACCTGCTCGCCAGCGGGGAACCCCGACAGCGCGAGGCCGCCTTAATACTGAAGGAGCACGATGAGCGACTTGTCCGCATATTCCGCTCATGAGTTCGGTCCCTTGTGCACTGTCCTGCGGAGCGTTATGGACATCACCGCCAGACCGGGAGAGCAGATCATGCTTGTCGGCGCTTCGGCACGCGACCTTATCCACCGGGGTTTGGGATTTGACTCGGAACTGGCCAGCACCACCGACATAGACATTGCCATCGCCGTCCCGGACCGTTTCGCCTACCAATCGGTCATAACGAACCTTGAACCTGAGGGAGACACCCGGATCCGCTTTCGCATCGACAAGTGGTCCGTGGACCTCATACCCTTCGGAGGGATCGAGAACCCGTCGGGAACAGCCGTTCCCCACCCTGACGGACACACCGTGGATGTCTTCGCATTTCAGGAAGTCTTTGACGGAGCCGAACTGTACCGGTTACCTGAGGGCATTGAAGTTCGGGTGCCGACGGCCGCCGGCTATGCTGCCTTGAAAATCAAGGCCTGGGTAGACAAGGGAGCCTTGGGATGGACCAAGCATGCCCGCGACCTCAGCTACGTATGTATGTGGTACCAGAACAGCCCTGGCCTCAACGACTCCCTCTACGACTACGAAAAGGACGCAGACCTTTTCGAGCTGGCCAACTTTGACCAGGATCTGGCCTCTACCTACCTGTTGGGCAGGCACATCCGCGCCACCATCGGGGGCGCCCTTGCCGACCAACTGGGGACCCTCTGGAACCCCGCCAGCCGCAAACTCATGGCATCATCTGAACGAAACGACCGGTTCCTCGCCTCTGCTAAGGCCCGGGACTATGACACCAGACTTCAGTATTTCAACGCGATCCACGCTGCACTCTCAGCTGTCCAAAGCCAGGCAAACAACGATTGACCTGAAAGTTTGGATTCCTTGATCTGCTCAGGTTCAGCCCCTGTAGCCATCACCCATGAAAGTGCAGAATGACTTCATCAGAACTTCCTCTTCCGTCTGGAATCGACCTGGCTGTCCAGGGCATTCAGGGTGCCGTTTGGGATCTCCGCGGCCTGCGCAGCCCACCAGTCCATCCGCATGTGCGTGTAGGGCAGGCACTTTTCTGGATCTGCAGCTTCGATGAACAGCACAGGGAGATTGACGGGTACAAGGAACATCGTGACTCCACTGCCCATGGGCAAGTCATAGAGGGACTGCGTTTTGCGCGAAACGCAGTAACCCACGGCGTTGTTCCTCTAGCCAAAGTCGTCGGTGAGGATTTCAAGCTTCCTGGCGCCAGGCTAACGGTCGGCCAATGGACGTGGCGGACGCGGGAAGAAATCGTCGCTGACTGGACAGAAATGAAACCCAAGCTGAACAACGAGGCGATGCTCTCTTCCTACGATCAATGGACAGCCGGAAAGCGCATCGAAGCCCCGATATTGACGGCTTATGAATGGGTCAAGCAATGGACGAAATCACACTACGGAGTGGAACTGGCGTAAAGCCAATAAGGGGCGTGAGGACCAATGCTCGGGAAAGTCACGCTTACGGGTTGATGAGCAAAACCCGGACCACCAAACAGACGCCCTAACCCGGGCCGGCGTCGACCCGGCAAACATCTACGTCGATCACGCCAGCGGCGCCATGATGATTCCCGTCGACAAGATCTCCTACATCACGCCCGAATCGGACGGCAAGACGCTGGTGGTCGGGCTTGTCGGGGGAGTGAGCAAGCGTGCCGTCCTTCCGGATCTGGGCGGGGCGCCGGCTCCTTGGCAGCAGGATAGCCGCGAGGAAATTGTGAAGCGGCTGCCCGAGGCGATCATGCGTGCCGGCGCCGCCCATAGCGCCGTGGCGGTCATCTCCCTCAATGCTTTCGAACTCACAACCGGCAACCCCAACACACGAATCTTTACGTGGGAAGTGGAGATCGGCGAACCGTACCCGACTAGGGTCTACTGACCGGCAGGGAAGGCAACGCCGGCGGTTGGTGCGCTGGTAGCGTTGATTCCGAAAAGGCCTCCATGTCCCCCCAGCGTGGAGGCCTTTTCGTCTGCCTGGATTCGGTCGGTGCCGACTCATCCGGTTCGCGTTCGAGCCGGTTTACATGGGTGAGCGTATGTCACACACCGTTCGGGATCCCCGGAGCGAATAGTGCGGTAGCGGGCACCAAACAGGTTGGTACCCACCGACTGAGGGAGCGCCTGACATGGCTGGACGTCCAAGGCTCGATAAGCACACAGCAACGGGGAACCTCGTCGATGATCCGGTAACACGCGAGGTAAACGGATCGAAGCTCGTCACTTTCCGTCTGGCGGACACACCCCGGGTCTTTGACCGTGAGGCCAACGAATGGAAGGACGGCGAAGCGGTCTTCTACGACGTCGCCGTGAAGAGCGTCCGGTTGGGGGAGAACGTCGTGGGCTCCCTCGCGAAAGGTAACCGGGCAACGGTCACGGGCAACTATGAGGCCGTCCCGTATGTGAACAAGGAAGGCAGCCCTGGCCTGAACCACAGGGTCTGGGCTGATGAAGTGTCTGCTTCGCTGGAGTTCGCCACGGTGGAGATCGCCCAGAACCCGAAACCGGGTCTCTGGGCCAAGGCGATGGACGCCCAAGTCGCTCCGGTCGATGTTGAACAGGCCACGGTTGACCGCGAATGGGGCCTCGTCTAAGTCCGCATACCTCGTTATTTCCCGGCCCGTCATGGCGTTCGCGTTGTGACGGGCTTGCGGCCGTTCTGAGCGGTCCCCGTTTTCCCTGGACTTGACATCCCGTTGGGAATGCCCACGTTATGTAAACCTGAAAGGCCGTGCACATGGCGCGACGAAGTTTTGATCCGAACCAGATGAGTCTGTTTGACCTTCTGGGAGACATTGAGGAACCGGAGGTCAGCGATGGAGGACATGGTGGGCAGGCAGATGTTGCGCGAGGTGATGTCGGAAGCGCCGTCGGACGAGTGGGAGGACCAGGCAACGACGGACTGGGAGAACGATCCGGAGGCTTGGAAGGATCCGCACTACGCAGCGCCCAGGATGGTGCCGCTGGTGGAGCAGTTCAGAGATCTGTACGTGGACCGGAGCCTGCTGGAGGGGCTGAAGGGGGAGATCGGGCAGGGGAGCCCGGAGTTCGTCGACCTCGTGAAAGCGCGGTGGGCTCAGCTGGTGAGGGATGGCGATCCTTCTCGACCGTTGACGGCGGATTCCCGCGAGCTGCGCGCTCTGCCGGAGAAGGACGTGGCGGTGACCCTGGATCGGATGAACGAGATCATGGGGACCGTGTTCGACTGGATGATCTCCCAGGGCAAGGAGCCGATTCCGGGCTGGACCCAGTGGCTCGTCCCGCCGGTACCGCAGTCGATGATGGGCCTGCTGGAGGACTAAGCGGTGTCCCGGTCGATTTCCGGCCAGGCACAGCTGTCCGGCCGCCGGCGGGCGCGAAGGCCCGTGCGGCCGCAAACCTTGGGGTGCTGCGTCTGCTGCAGGATCTGCGCACGCAGCACCGGTACGCGACGCTGCCCGAGCAGGAAACCCTGGCCCAATGGTCCTCATGGGGTGCGGTGCCGCAGATTTTCGAGGAACACCGCGAGGACTGGGCCACGGAACGTGCCGAACTCAAAGAATTACTGACGCCGGCTGAGTACGCGCAGGCATCCGCGACAACGATCAACGCCCACTACACCGATCCGGCCGTCGTCAAAGCCGTCTGGGACAGCATGGAAGCTGCAGGGTTTGACGGCGGCACGGTCCTGGAACCCGGTTGCGGTGCCGGTACGTTTATCGGGCTGGCCCCGGACTCGGCGGTCATGGCTGGTGTTGAGCTGGACTCCACCACTGCCCGTATTGCCTCGCTGCTGTATCCCTCAGCCCAGGTGCGGGCGGAGGGCTTTGAGCAGTCCCCGATCCCGGAGGGGGCAGTGTCCGCCGTCGTCGGCAACGTCCCGTTTGGGGACTTCGTTGTCCACGATGCCCGGTACAACACGTCCCGGCTGAGCATCCACAATTACTTCATTGCCAAGAGCCTGCGCCTGACCGCGCCGGGCGGCTACGTTGCGGTGCTCACCTCGACGTACACGATGGATGCGCAGTCGGCCAAAGCCCGCCGGCAGATCGCCAAGTACGGTGACCTTGTGGGTGCCGTGCGGCTGCCGACAAATGCGTTCAAAGCTGTGGCCGGCACCGAGGTCATGACGGACCTGCTGGTCTTCCGCCGCCGCAAAGATGCGGAAAAACCCGACGAGGACCGGATCCGGGCGTGGGTGGACGTGTCCACGACGCGGGCGCAGCACCGCGAAACCGGACAGCCCACCAAAGTCTCCATCGGCGGCCACTTCGCCGACAACGACGACGCACTGCTGGGGGTGCTCTCCGTCGGGCAGGGCATGTACAACGACGCGGCGCTGGAACTCAGTGGACCGGCTGGGCACCAGCTCGCGGACCTGATCCGGGAAAACCTGGGCGCACAGCTGGCCGAGGCCGCCGGCGCCGGCCTCAGCTATGCGCCTGAGCCGATCACGGTACCCCAAGGCACCTTCGTCCCGGGGCTGCACTTCCCGGCCGGCGCCGCCGAAGCTGTCACCGGGCATGTCCGCTATGACGCCGCCACCGGCTCGTTCGAACGGTTCAACGCCGGACGCGCGTGGGTATCCGCAACATGCCCTAAAACGCGGGTCCAGGAATCACTGGCGCTGCTGGGGATCCGCGACACCGTCCGGAACGTCATCGACTCCCAGCGGGCCGCTGCCCCGGAGAATGAGCGAATAGCGTTGCGCGAGGAACTGACTGCGCGCTATGACGCCTATGTTTCCGCGTACGGGCCGCTGAACCGGGCCGTGGTGACGGAAGCGAGGCCGCGTTCAGCCACGGATATTGCAGCACGTACGGCCACGTTGGAGCGGGAATGGCGGGCCGCGTTGCCCATCGACGGATCCATTGAGCCTGGCTCATCGATCGTGCCCGCCGAAGTGAAAGACGTATGGCGTGAACGAGCCGGGCAGTCCCGGCCGGCGACGCGCACCCAGGAACACCTGAAAATCCTGCGGGGGGACCCATCCCTGGGGCTGCTGCTGGCGCTGGAGATCTTTGACGAAGCGTCCGGGACGGCAACGAAAGCCGCCGTGTTCGAACGCGACGTGCTGGCATTCCGGGAGCGGCCCGAGCACGCCGGGACGGCAGCCGATGCGCTGGCGATCTCACTGGATGAAACCCGCTCTGTTGATCTGGATCGGATCGCAGGACTTCTGGGCGTCGAAACCTCCCAGGCACGGGAAATGCTCGGCTCGACCGTCTTCCCGGACCCAGGCACCGGGGCGCTTGTTCCTGCGGTGAAGTACCTGTCCGGGGATATCAGGGTGAAACTGGCCACCGCGCGGGCAGCGGCGGAGGTGGACGGGGTGTTCCTGGCCAACGTTGAAGCACTGGAAGGCGTCCTGCCCGAGCAGGTCTCGGCAATGGACATTATCGCCAAACCCGGCGTCCGCTACGCCGAACCGACCGACTATGAGACGTTCATCGCCGAAACATTCGATGTCCCCGTCACCGTGTCGATCTCACCCACCGACGGGACATGGGAGCTGCGCGGAACGGCCGGGGCAGCGAAGTACGCACCTGCCGTCCGGTTCGACTACGCAACCCCTGACCGGACACCGGTGGCGCTGCTGCAGTCCCTGATGAATAACCGCACCATCACGATCCGCCGCACCATCCACGACGAGAACGGCGCCGAACGCCAGGTCAAAGACGTCAAAGCCACACTGGAGGCACGCGACAAGGCAGCCAAAATCGCCGACGAGTTCGGGGCCTGGCTCTTCCGTGACGCCGCACGCGCCGTCCGGGTGACCGAGGCATACAACGTCATGTTCAACTCCCACGTCTCCACGGACTACAAAGCGATCGGGGAGGGCCTCTCCCTGCCCGGACTGGACGCTTCGATTACCCCGCACGCCTACCAACGCAGCGCGGTCGCCCGGGTCGTAAACGAACCGACCGTGCTGCTGGATCATGTCGTGGGTGCAGGCAAGACCGGCACCATGGTCATGGCCGCGATGGAACTGCGCCGCACCGGCATCGCACAGAAGCCGGCCATCGTCGTCCCCAACCATCTGGTGGACCAGGTGAGCCGGGAATTCATCCAGTGGTACCCGTCCGCGAACGTCCTGGCGATCCCTACCGGCATCAACGCCAACGAACGCGCCTTCTGGGTGGCAGCCGCTGCCACCGGAGACTGGGACGCCGTGGTCATCCCGTCCACGGTGTTCGGGAAAATCCAGGTCGATCCGGCCCGCACCCAGGTGTGGCTGGAGGAGCAGATTGTCGAACTCCGCGAGGCCAAGGCCGGCATGTCCAGCGAGGAGAAGTCCCGGATCAAAGCCGTCGAAAAGGCCATCAAACGTATCGAGGAACGGCACGGGAAAATCACCACCGGCAAGGACACCGGAGTCACGTTCGAAGAGACGGGCATCGACTACCTGTTCGTGGATGAAGCCCACCACTACAAGAACCTGTTCCGACAGTCCGACTCCTACGAACTGGCGTGCACCGGCTCGGACCGGGCCTCGGATCTGGACTTCAAACTCCGGGCCCTGCGGGAGACCAAGGTCGAGGACGCCCGCCGTGGCGGCTACCACCGGGACGGGTACCTGCCGGCGGTGGCCACGTTCGCCACCGGAACGCCGGTGGCGAACTCCATGTCCGAGATGTGGGTCATGCAGCACTACCTGCGCCCGGACCTGCTGGACAAGGCCGGCCTGGTGGACGTGAACTCGTGGGCCAACCAGTTCACCGAACGCTCCACGGTGCTGCGCATCTCTCCTGCAGGCGGCGGATACGACCAGGTCGAGCGGATCAACAAATACATCAACGTCCCCGAGCTCGTGGGCCTCACCGCCCAGTTCTCCGACGTCATCACCGTCTCGGACATCACCGCGAAACTCCCAGTCCTGACCGGCGGGGAGCGGCGGCTCATCTCACGGGAACCATCCCTCGCGGTGGCGGAGTATGTGGAAGATCTCGGACAGCGGGCCAAAAACCTTTCAGGCGTTGATCCGCGGGATGACAACATGCCAAAGATCACCAACGACGGGCGCATGGTCGCGCTGGATCCGCGGCTCAAAGGCCTGACAGCGGATGCCGACGGTGGAAGGCCGGCGCAGGTTGCCGCCGAAGTGTGGGCTATCCACGAACGCACGAAAGACACCGTCTACACGACCCCTGACGGCAACCCCTCCCCGGTCACCGGCGGGCTACAGCTGCTCTTCTGTGACCGCGCGGTGCCCAACAATGCGGGCCGGTTCAGCATGTATGACGCGATCCGGGACAATCTTGTCGAGCACGGCATGGAGCGGGAGTTGATCGCATTCATCCATGAGGCCCCGAACGACATCGCGCGGGCGGAATTGTTCGATAAATGCAGGGACGGGCGGGTCAGTGTTCTGATCGGTTCGACGGAGCGCATGGGGACGGGAACGAACGTCCAGGCCCGGGCCGTCGCGCTGCACCACGTCGATGTGCCGTGGCGCCCGGCTGACCTTGAACAGCGTGAAGGGCGGGTGCTGCGGCAGGGGAACCAGAACGATGAGACGACGATCCGCTCCTACGCCACGGCACAGACCTTCGACGTCTACATGTGGGACATGGTGGCCCGCAAAGCCAAGTTCATCAACCAGCTCAAAACCGGGGGCGTGCAGGGCCGGAGCATGGATGACGGCTTCGGCGATCTTGAACTGTCCGCCGGGCAGGCGGCCGCGGCGTTGTCCGGAGATCCCCGGCTGGAGCAGCTGGCATCCATGCAGATGGAGGAATCGAAACTCCAGTCACTCTTCCGCTCCTACACGGACGCGAAGCGCCGCAGCAAAGGTGAGCTGACGATCGCGCACTCGGCACTGGGCACCATGGAACGGGACCTGCCCGTTCTGGCCGCTGCACTGCCGGGCCTGAGCAACACCCGTGGTGATGCGTTCACCATGACCGTCGGCGCACAGGAGTATCGGGAACGAGTGGGCGCGGCCGCGGCGCTGCACCGCACCGTCCTGGCCTCGGTCACTGTGCTGCCGGCCGGGGCCGGTCCCTACGTCCGTCTCGGTACGGTCGCGTCTCTTCCGGTGGAAGGCCGCTGCAACAACGGCACTCTCGAGCTCATGCTCGCAGGATCCGGACACGCGCTCGTGCGTGTGGTGTGGGCCGAGTTCATCAAGGCCGAACCGCTGGGACTGGTCCGCCGGCTGGAGAACACGGCGGCCGCGTTGCCCCGGATCCACCAGGATCTCCTGGAGCGGCAGACCACGTACCGGCAGGCAATACCATCACTGGAAGAGACGCTGGCAATGCCGTTTGAACACGCCGCCGAACTGACCGGCCTGCAGCAGAAAATCAGTGACCTGATGACGGACATGGGCCTGAACCAGGACGAAGACGAACAAACCGCCGAAACGCCACCTGTCGCGGGCGAAACACTGCGGCTGCTCGCCGGAAACACGGACAAGTTCGCGGTCTCCGGCCTGCGCGACGGCGACGTCGTCACCGGCATCCAAGGCCGCGGCCAACAGCTGTTCCAGGTCGAATCAGTCAAGGCCGGGGACGGCGCGGTGCTGCGCCCGCTCGGTGACGCCGACGAGCGCAGCGACGACGCGCACATCGCCTACTTCCGCGACGTGGAACTGGTCAACCGGCCCCAGAGAACCCTGACCCGGTTCGAGCGGGTCTTCCTCTCCGTGAAGGACACCGACGCCGTGGCCACCAAAGACACGGACGTCCGCAACGGCGAACGGATCACCGTCGAGAGACGGACACTGGACCCGGACACCGGGACCGAAACAGGCAAGGTCATGATGGTCACCGGCACCGTGGAAGTGGCCGAGGGTGAATGGCGTGTCAACGACGACGCCGGATCCAGTCACCGCTTCCGCCGCTCCTCATGGGCTGCCCTGACACCGGTGCTGCGTCATGATGTCATCGCCCCCGACGCGGTAGCGAAAGAAGCAGCGAGTGCCGCTGCGGCAGCGGCGACGATGAGCGCCCAGGATTTCCTGCCCGGAGACGTCCTGCTGGAGGACGTAACGGGGCTCGGGCTGCGCGGCGACGTCGCCACCGGAGCCACCCTGTACTCGGGAACCAGGTTCATCGACCCCGACATGGGCATGGAACGCAAGAACACCGACCGTTATGTGCCGGCCGCCGCGTCATACCAGCCAGGTAGGCTGCTGACCGTAGAAGAAACCGCCCAGTTGTTCCCGGACGGTTTCGGGGACACCGTGGGGGACCTGCGCCCGGGCGACATCGTCTCCGTCCATGAACTGGACCGCAACCAGTCCAGGCGCGGGAACGTGACAGTGACCGGCCGGAACTCCGGGACGATGGTTGACTTCCGCTACCGCTTCGATGACGGGGCGACAGGTGCATGCCGGCGCCGCACCGACCAGAGCATCGCCGTCCACGCCCGACGCTACGGCGCGCTGACGACGTTCGAAAACGCGCTGCTGCAGGCGCCGGGGAAAGTCCGCGAACAAGCGGCCGCGCTCCTGACGCGCGAGCATGTTGGCCAGTGGGTGCGCCTCAGTGCCAGCCCCGGGACGGTGCCTGCGTGGAACAAGTCCGAGATCGTTCTCGGCCGCCTCATAGAAGCGGAGAGGATCCCTGCTCCGGATGCCCGAAGCGGACCCACCCTGCGGCTTCAGATCGAAGCACCCGGCGGGACGCGCAGCAGCTGGGCCGCACAGGGCAACACCACGACACTGCTCTGGGACGGAGACCTGCCGGAGAAGCCGCTGGACTTCAGCGGCGTCTCCCTGGACATGGCACCCGTGCCTGTCACGTCACCACCGGCGGCACCCGCGGACATCATCGAAGAACTGGCTACCGGGTTCGGGGATCATCTCATCATCTCCACCGTGGACCTGCCGGCAGCGAAGGCCCCGGCGGAAGCAACCCCGGCCATCGATCCACCAGAGGGCGCTCCCGTCTTGGAGCACAGTGCAGAGGGAACGACCCTGACAGGGGTGGGCAGGGAGAACAAGGCGCTCCACGGCGCGCTTAAGGACTCCGGATTCAAGTTCTCCCGCCGTCAGGAGTTCTGGTACCTGCCCAGGAACTACAAGACATCCACCCGGGACATGAATGTCCGCCAGCTGCTCTCCGCGGCCGGGCGTCTCGGGGAACCCATCAGCCTCGACGAAGCGGAAGGGGAGCGTCGCATGGCGATCCTGAAAACAGGGGACTGGGTCAGCATCCGGCCCGGAACAGCGACCATCCACGGCATCGACGCCTTCGGAATGCCCACCGCCGTCAAAGACTTCCCCGCCATGGTCGGCAAGGTCGGGGCGAACCCGGGACAGCACCGCGTGCCGGTCGAGGTGACCGTCGCAGGCAAGGTGCACACCTTCGAGATCAGCGGCGAATCCGGGGCACTGGAAGTGATGGACAGCCCCGAGACGGCACCGTCATTACCGGACGAGGTGCACGTGACCCTGGACAGGATCGCCGGCAGGAGAGTCTGCGAGGTTGAACCCGGGCAGCGGATCAGCGTCAGCGGAAAGGCCCTCACGCTGGAGGCCCTCCAGTCCTTCCAGCGGGAACGCTTCGATGACGCCCTCGTCCTCGCCGTGGAACCCGGACCCGTGCAGTCCGTGCAGTATCTGCTGCTGGACAGGGGAGCGGACCGGCTGTGGGTGGAAGCCACCGCCATGGAAAGGGTCCCTGTGATCGGCACCGAACCGGTGCACGAGACACATTTTGCGCCTCCGCGCTTCCGCCGGGACCCGCTGCGGGACGTCACTACAGGCGAGCGGGTAGCCGCCACCGGTATCCGGAGCTCAACGGTGAACACGCGCATCGAAGAGATCGTCAGCGCCAGCGGCACTCTCGCGGCCATAGCCAGGGTCAACGACACGGACTATGACCTGACCATCGAAACCAGGAGGGGCCCTGTCACCCTCCGGCAAGGGCCCGGCGGTTACCTGCCCGAAGTCACCACCATGGTCAGCGGCACCACACAAGGCTGGGTTCCGTCGGTGGACGGGGCCAAGCGGTCGGTGAGCGCGGCGCAGCTCAGCCCCGGAGACATTCTGGTCAACGCCAGCGGAGAACGTGCGACGGTCGTGGCCACACGGCCGGCGGGCGAACTGACGGAGGTCATGGTCACGAGCAGCCGCGGCGAAAAGGGCGTCATCAAGGCAGAGAAGGATCGTCCCTTCATCGTCGAAAAACCGAAGCCTGAAGCGGAAACCGCGGCGCCCGAGGTGATCCCTGTGATCGGCCCGGCCCCCGAGGCGGGACCATTCCTCTGATTCCACTATTCGGCCCGGCGGCGGCGGACACATCGTCCGCCGCAGCCGAGCCGAACAGTTTAACAACAGCGCCAGTCAACGAGAGAGGCCGATAACCATGGCAGCAGAAGTGAGCTTCAACCACATCGAGGACGTGCCGCTCGGCGCCGTGATAGACGTCGAGGGAAGTCCGTACGATCTCGTCACAGACGAAAAGTACAGGACAAGCATCTACGGCGAGGTCCGCCTCCTGGGGCGCTCCTACGCATACTTCACCGGCTCAACGATGATCCACGTCGATCATGGAAGCTCGACGGACTGGTTGATTGTCCCGAACGAGCAGCAGATCATCATGATCGAGCCACCCGCACCAGGCCTTGAAATCCCCGTGGTGCCTGCACCACGGTTGCAGTTACTTGACCTCAGTGACAGGTGGAACCTGCCCGGCGGGAATGTCCTCATCACCGGTGTCAGGCGTTCACCCTATGGGCTGGTTGACCCGGTCAGGCAAACACTCATGGGCACGATCCAAGGTTTGTACCCGGCACCGGATCGCCAAGTCCTTGTCGCCCTGGCAACAGATGATGGGGAACAGCAACTCCTCGTCGATGCCGCCATTGAACTCTCCAACGCCACGGCATGGGTTCTCCCCGGCACACCACCCGTTCCCGCGCTCTGGGACGTCCTCGAGCGTGGGGAACTGCGCGCGAACCCGGAGAGCAACGGTTCAGGGGGTACTGACTGGGACACCGTGTCCGCGGAACCTCCTCTGACGCCGGAGACATTGGTGACGTGGGATGACAGCCAAGATCCGGCAAATAATTTCAAAGCAGCGTTCATTGACGAGAACCGTTGGAATGGCTGGGCGAAGCCTTACTTTGGACAGGAGGAATGCATCCGGCTCGCCGCGCACCAAATCGCCGCCGGTGAAACTGCGCAGTACGACTACGATGCCGCCCGAGACGTCTGGCAAGAGATTAACCCGGAAGAGGGCTACCGCGCCGACTGCCGGACAAAAGAAATCAACGGCAGCCGGTGCCATGAGCTCGGAAGCGGATTCACGTGGCTGGAGGTCACACCGGAGCTCACATCCGGGGAAAACGAAACCCTTCTCGGCCCGGCCAGCACCCACGTGGGCGCAATGCGCGGAGCACTGGCCGGGGTGGGGGAGCATCCCTCGGGCGCACACCTGTGGGCGGAGCAAGAACTTGACCAACTCCCCGTCGGTGCTGTCATGCACAGCGAAAACGTGAACGTGGCGTGGATCAAGACTGAGATGAAGGTGTGGGCGAACTACGAGAACTGGAGAAGCAGTCCGATTGCAAGCGCAGAGCTTGCCTATCTCTCAGGTGGTGAGCTGCGCAAAGGCACCGGGTACTTTGAAGACCTTGCAACAGGGCGTGCCGTCCTTCCGTCCCTGCCGCTGGATCCAGAGCAACCTCCGACGGCGGTTAGGGCAGAGGTCAGGACCGAACGTCCGGAGGCCACACGGGTCAGCGTTCTCGGGTTGAAGAAAGGCTCACTGATCGTCAACGACGCCGGAGCGGTCGCGAAAGTGGAGCGAGTCCTTCGTAGCGGTGACGACGTCCACCTGCGTGTGAGAAACGAACACGGGCAGCTGGGGAAGCTCACCGTTGCCCCGGACAAACATTTCTTGCAGCTACCCGCTGGTGCCGAGTTGGTGGCGGCCCCGGAACAAGCCGGCCCCGTCCTCGAATTAGCTCACAATCCCCACGACGGACCGTCACTGTCGTAGCTACCCGCCAAGATGGACGTTCACTTCCCGTATACGGCGCGCCGCCCGGAGCTGGGTCAAAAAGATGACAGGATGTCACGATGACGACACATTCACCGGAGCAGGTTACCGGCCTTTTGACCCAGGCGCTGGAGCGCTTCACCAAGGCCGAACTGGCTTCAGCACTCGGAGTGGACACGCGGACCGTGAGCCGCTGGTCGGCGGGGGAATACACTCCGAAGACCTTCGTCGGGGCCGCTCTGGAGTCACTGTTAACACCACGGTCCATCCAGAAGCATGAAGATCCCGAGTTTACCTTCATCGACCTGTTCGCCGGAATCGGCGGGATCCGCCAGGGCTTCGAGAAGCATGGCGGCGACTGCGTGTTCACCTCGGAATGGAACGCGTTCTCGAAGAAGACCTACACCGTGAACTTCGGCAGCGGACACCAGTTCATCGGCGACATTGTCGGGCAGCAGAACAACGTCCCGGTCCACGACGTCCTCCTTGGAGGTTTCCCGTGCCAGCCGTTCTCCATCGCAGGAGTGAGCAAGAAGAACTCGCTCGGGCGCCCGCACGGCTTCGACGACCCGACCCAAGGCACCCTGTTCTTCGAAATCAAGGAGATCATCAAGACCACCCGGCCGGCGGCATTCGTTCTGGAGAATGTGAAGAACCTCAAGAGCCATGACAAGGGCAACACCTTCAAAATCATCATGCAGGTTTTGCGGGAAGAGCTCGGCTACGACGTCCACGAGAAGGTCATCGATGGCGGGCACTTCACGCCCCAGCATCGTGAGCGGATCATCATCGTCGGCTTCGCCCGGAAGACGGACTTCACGTGGGAGGACCTCGTGCTGCCGGAGAAAACCAGCCACAAGCTCGGCGATATTCTCCACCGCACCGACGGAACGGAACCGGTCCTCGCCCACGACGGGGATAAGTACTTCGACCACGAACAGAAGAAGGTCAACGACAAGTTCACCCTCACCGAGAACCTGTGGACATACCTGCAGAACTACGCCAAGAAGCACAAAGCCGCCGGTAACGGTTTTGGTTTCGGGCTGGTCAACGCTGAGGGCCGGACCCGCACGCTGTCGGCCCGGTACCACAAGGACGGATCGGAAATCCTGGTCGAACAGCCTGGGCAGCGTCCGCGCAGGCTCACGCCGCGCGAATGTGCCCGCCTCATGGGTTTTGACGACAGCTTTGTCATCCCGGTCAGCGATACCCAGGCGTACCGTCAGTTCGGCAACAGCGTCGTCATGCCGGTATTCCAGGAGGTGGCCCGCATCATGAAGCCGCACCTGCTGCAGGTCAAGGCAACGATCGCGGCGGAAAAGGAAGTAGCAGAAGCCGCCGAAGCGGTGCTGCAGGAAACGCCCGCCATGGCGGACGCGGCCGCCTAAGCCATGATCCGGATTGGGGACTATTTCCAGGGCTTCGCAACCAAAGTCCTGGCTGACGTTGACGTCAACAAACTGACATCGAACCAGCACGAGTTCAACGGAAGCAAAGCTTTCCGGGACCTGCTGGGCACTCCCGTCGGAAAGATGCACTTACCGACGAAGATGGCATACCTCGATGATGATCTGGAGGAAATGCCGGAGCTGTTCGAAACGTCGCTGACGTGGTACGACAGCCGCGAGAAGAAGGAGACGCGCGGTCCGGAGTACCGGCTGCTGTACCTCTCCGCCGCAGAGCACATCATTTACCGGGCCAACGCCGGTGACACGATGTTCCTCGCCAAGGAAGACGGCGGGAGCCTCATTCTTGTGATCGCCAAACAGGGCTCAACGATCTTGCGGCAGCTTCAATGGATCTTCGATGTCCAGAACACCACCGAATCGCTGTTCGTCACCACCAGCATGGAACGCCAGCCCGAACGCGAGGAAATGGCCAGCGAGGAACTTCTGGCGCTGCTGGGCATCGAGGTGGATCTGGGCGATGACCGGCTGCTGGAGGCAATCCTGCGAAAATTCCACAGCGAGCTGTGGCCATCGACTCCGCACTTCGCCGCTTTTGCCCGATCAATGGTCAAGGACGCCGACCCCGTTACAGACCCTGACGGCACGCTCATGAGCTGGGTCGGCATGGAACACCGGCTCTTCCGGACGCTGGAAAAACACCGGATAAGCGAAAGCATTTCCAACGGCTTCCTTGGCCCGGACGGCAACGTGGACGTCGACGCATTCCTGAAGCTGTCCCTCTCCGTGCATAACCGCAGGAAGTCCCGTGCCGGGCTGTCGCTGGAAGAACACATCGCAGCCGTGTTCACCGCCCACGGAGTCCGGTTCGTGAAGAAGGCCAAAACGGAGGGCAAAAAGGAACCTGACTTCCTCTTCCCCTCCAAACGGGACTACGACGATCCGCGGTTCCCGCCCGCGTTGCTGACCTTGCTCGGATCCAAGACGACCCTGAAAGACCGGTGGCGGCAGGTACTCAACGAGGCTGACCGCATCCCAGACAAGCACCTGCTGACGCTTCAACCGGCCATTTCCGAGGACCAGACAGCCGAGATGAGAGCCGAACGACTCCAGCTGGTGATCCCGAAGCAACTCCATGGCCCTGGCTTCACCGAAACCCAACAGCAATGGCTGATGGGCCTCGATGACTTCATGAACGAAATCAAACACCGGGAACAACAGGCGCCGGTCACGGTGGATCACCTCTTCTGACACCGCACTGCCCGAAGCACTCGCCCCGCGACTCAGAAGGAAGCAGCACCACGGCCGAGAAATACGAGTTCGTCACAGTCAACGACGCGGCGGGGGCGTGGAAGGCGTAGAGCCGCCAAATTGGAGCTCGACGCCGCCGCGCCCCACGTGAGCATCATCGCCCCCTGCCCGCCGAAGGCCGGCGCCGCACCGGAAGGCCCAGCGTGGCTAGCCACTGCCGCCCATCGCTCCCTCGCCCGGATTCCGCGTAATCTGGCGTCCCGAAGGCTATCCCAAGTCGACCTCAAATCCCGCGTACGGTGAGGCTTCGGTTGCATCCAATAGCGTGGTGCAACTACCGCGTATGCCTTAGAGATCCCATGCGTGGTCAATTTCCGTTGGCCCCGGATCGGGTGCATCCGGCCAGCTGCCCATGCTGGTGTCTTGGGGAAGGCGACCCGACGCCTGCGGGGCCAGGACGGCTTCGGCATGGACGAACCTGGCCTCATCCGCTGCGAACGATATATCCGCCCACACATCCGTTTCGGTCACGGTTCCGGCGGTGGCGGGCGCCGCCCGGCGTGAACCCGCTGGCCGGTGCTTTCTCGCGTTGGCGTAGTAGCCGGACATGGTCTTGTCTGTTGATTTCGGAGGATCACCCCATGCCGACGCCGCGTCCTGCTGCCCGGAGACTTCCCGCCACGCCGTGACCGCCCGGACCAGCCGGGGAAAGTCTTCGACGCCAGGGTGGGCCTTCCGGAGGTCATCGACCCATGCGGGTGCGTCGTCGCCAGTGATGGGCGGTACCAGCTGGGTCAGACGTGCGGTGATCTTGCCTTCCAGCAGCTGCTGCAGGCGCCGGCCTTCGGCGCTGCCCGGGGCGAATCCGGTGGTGATGCTCCCGACGTCGCGGGCCGACCCGGCGGATTCTGCCACCTCCGCAGTGCAGGCCGCGATCAGATCCTGCACCGACGCCGTTTCAGGGCTTATGCCTGCGGGCAGGCATTCATGGGGCGAGGCATGGATGAGGGCCGTGAACAGCCGGTCGGTGACGATCTCTTCCTTCCTTGACGCACTGACGGAGTCATCCAGCCAGGCCAGGACGTGGAAGGCCTGTTCAGCTGATGCCACGTAGTCGTATTCGAAGACGAGCCGGGCGAAGTCGTTGGCGTGGCCGTGTTCGGCGTCGCGGACTTCGTGGGCGGTGATTTCCTGTGCCTGGTTTCCGAGCACACCGTGCAGGACCGCTGCGGCATCGGCGGGGATGATCCTGCGGACCATGCCCCACTCATCCGGGGTGGCTTCGTCTGCGGGGTCCGGGACATCGACGTAGCAGGTGTTCCCGTGCCGGCCGCGGGTCATGGCGACGTAGAACAGTTCCCGGGACTGCCCGGAGGCGACGACGGTGTGGGCGGTGTCCACGGTGACGCCTTGGGACCGGTGGGCGGTGCAGGCGTAGCCGAGTTCAACAGAGGCTTCCAGATAGCTGGGATCCAGGACGACGACGGCGCCGGTGTCGGTCCTCGTCGCCGTCACGGATCCGTCCGGGTGGATGGTCGTGACCGCCAGGCGTGTGCCGTTCTTGATGAAGTGTCCGGCGTCATCGGTCAGGCGCCGGTTGTTCTGCCGGGCCAGGATCACATCCCCGACCCCGGCAATGCCGCTTCTGAGCCGGATGCTGTGTTCGAGATCGACGCGGCCTTCGGCGGCGAGGTCCAGCTGTGCGCGGATGTTGAGTTCGTTGACGGTGTCGTTGTCCCCGGCAATCAGGAGACTGGCTGAGGTGCTGGTGCGGGTGTCTGCCATCCATGCCTGGTAGGCCCTGTCCGCGGCGCTGCCCTCACGGCATTCATGGATCCTGCCGTGTTCGGCGTAGGTGGCCAGGACGTCGGTGTCGCCGGTGCGGAGCCGCAGGGAAGCTGCCCGTTCCCAATCGGCTTTGAACCTCCACACACTGGTGAGAACGGGTGCGTCGGTGTTGCGTTCCATCCAGCCCAGGAAACCGCCGGCTTCGACGGCGTCCAGCTGGGCCGGGTCACCGACGAGGAGGAGTTTCGCCCCGGCAGCGGATGCCTGGCGGGCCAGCTCGGCGGCTGCGGCGGTGCCGACCATCGATGCCTCGTCAAGGATGACGAGCTGGCCGGGACGCATCTGGTACTTGGCCTGTTCCGCGTACTGGCTGGCCAGTGTGGAATGTGCGACGCGAAGCTGCGCCTGGACCCGGTCCTTCGCGCCGGACCTGGCCGACGCGCCCTGTTCGGCCGCGCCCAGTCGGGTAACGGTCCGCTCGAGGTCCGCCACCCGTACGGCGCGGCGGGCGGCGCCCTCGCCGACTGATTCGTACAACCACTTGGCGACGTTGTCGGTGGCCGCGTTGACTTCCTCCCCGAGCACCGCGGCCGCGACCGCCGAAGGAGCCAGGCCGATCACCGTGCCCTCACCGTGGGCGTCCTCCCAGAGTTCCCGGACGGCGCGCATCGTCGTGGTTTTCCCCGTCCCGGCCGGGCCGATGATGGCGTCGATGGCTTTCCCGCTGGTCAGTATCGTCTGGGCTGCGGCTGACTGGTCGGGGCTGAGCGCGCGGCCCTCGCGGGTACTGGCCGTGCCCAGGGCCGCACGGGTTCCTGCCCCGTCCAGCGCCGGGGCTTCCGCGCCGGTGCGGGAGATCAAGAACGCCTCATCGTCCATGATCTGGGCCGTGGTGAAACGCTTGGTTTCCTCGTGTTCAAAGGCACTCCGCCCACGGACGGTCAGGAATGGATCCGCCATCTCCGGTGTGCCCATCCGTTCCGGGCTCAGGGAAACGGCTTCAAGGGCGGCGGCTTCCACGACGCGGTCCACAAGTTTCTCGCGGTCGGCCGCGGATCCCATCCTGACTCCGCGCAGTACCCGCTCCGTGGACGCGATCAGGTTCGCCCGCGTGAAGGTGGTGCGCCGGCTCCCGGTGTCATGGAGTGCGAAGCGTCCCAGTACCGCCGCGACGTCGGGTGCGATGTCCGCATTTGCCACGACTGCGGCATCGTGGCCGATGGCGTCACGGATGATCCCGGACGGGGCGTAGCCGGCGGTTTCGGTCCGCTGGCGCCAGCCGATCATTTTCTCCGTCAACGATTCGGCCGAGGGCTTTTTCGCGGTCCGTGTCGCCAGTGTCGCTTCCTGGCGCAGTTTCAGCACCACGGCCTGGGGCGGGCGGCCGCCGTGGTGTTCGATCCACTGGGCGATCAGTTCATCGGTTCTGGCTTCGATCTCAACGGACCGGGACGAGAATTCGGTGATCAGCCCGTCCGGGACACCTGCGAGCTCGGCCCGCGCGTTGCGGGGATCCGTCTCGGGTTCCCCCAGCTGCTCCAGCAGCGACTGGGCGTCGGTTCCTGCCAGTCCGGCTATCCCGGTGCGCAGCTGGGCCACGGCACCGGTCCGGCCGTAGATCCGGTCAAAGAGGATGCTGTTGTACTTCTCGCTCACGGCGACCATGTTCCGGTGCAGTGTGTAGGAATCCAGCGTGACCCATTTTCCGTCACTGATTCGCTGTACCCGGTTGGCGATCACCGCGTGGGTATGAAGCTGCGGATCTCCGGCACGGGAATCCCAGTGATCAAACAGTGACGCGATAGCCCCATCCACGGCCACCCAGGCGACACCGCCGTGACCGGCACGGGCCTGGATGACGTTCCGCTCGAGCCAGTCCAGGCATTCCTCCACGGCCTGCCGGTGCGCTTCATGGAGTTCTGCCTGCAGCTTCGGTTCCGCCAACGCCCACAACACGCTTACGGATTTGGGCACGCTGAATGTCAGGTCGAATCCGGCGACTGCTTCCCGCTCGCTCCTGGCCGCGTTGCCGATCGGTGTCTTCGCACCTTGCGGTGAGGACGTCTTGACGATGGGGCGCGCACCGAGTTCCTTGCCCGTGCCGGGGTGCTTGAAGTCTTCATAAATGCTTTTCGCCGCCCACTTCTGCACCTGCTGCCCGTTCACCAGGCCGACGCCGGAGAGTCCGCGCCCGAACCAGCGTCCGGCCGGGGCCTGGGTCTCGGTGTAGTACGCGGTCAGATCCCTGGTCCCAATCTGGGCCGCGTCCCCGGCGGCCGCCGAATCAAGGTAGTAGTCGATGTTGATGCGCCCGATACTGACCGTCACTTCTGACCTGCTTTCGCTTTTGCCTGCTGTTGCTGGTTCCGCCATGAAACCCATTGGCTCAGGATCCGCTGCTCGGCCTCGGTGGCCGGTTTGCCTTTAGTGCTTTGGTAGAGCTTTTGGCAGAGCCGGTCCCAGGCCCGGTACACCTCCGGCAGGCCGCGGGCCTGCGCGGAGACCTGATCGAACGAGGCCCGGAGTCGTTCATGGACGGCCATCAATTTCGCATAGGCGGTGTTGCCGTCCTCCAACCTGGAACGCAACCCGGCCACCACGCCCTCGTCCGCGGCCGCCGGCACCCGTTCACGGGCCGTCCGCTCAGCATCGGCGAGCCGCCGGCGCAGGTCCACGAGCTGATCACGCATCGCGGATGTCTTCGCTGCCTGCTCGGCAACCACGGCGCCTGCCCGGCGCCGCTCCGTCGCGACGGACGCTTCCGCCGCCCGTACCTTCGCCCGGTAGCTGTCCCGTGAATCCCGCGCCCGGTACATCAGCACGCTGGCCTGCCGGACCGTTTCCTCCAACTCCCCTACGCGCTTCGACAAAGCCAGCGCCGTCTCGGCAGACACAGGATCAGCCACCGGCTGGCCCCGGCGCCGACGTTTCATCGCCGTTTCCTTGCACGCCTCGCTGCAGTAACGGGTGCGTTTGTCTCTGGCCTCCGGCAAGCGGCCGTGGCATTTTGAGCAGATCCCCACGGGTAAAACTGTTGGTTCCATACCCACCCATTCGCCGGGACCGTGCCCGGGCGTGTGTGAGATCGGTGGACAAATGTCCACCGAGTGCACCTTGGTGCCAGAGGTGTGAGTCCTTTTTCGTACCTTGAGCCTCCTATGGAGGCTCTACTCCTCTGGGCTTCTCTCTGGGGGCTGTATTGATGTCTGGTCGGGGCTGGCTCTGGTATTGAGCCGTTGGTCCCTCTGTGGCCTTTGAGTGTGTCCTGGCAGGTTCAGTGCGGTCGGGGGCTTCCAACAGCACCCGAAGGCGACCGTCCATGATCCAGGATGTGCCCGGTGCCCGCTCACCCACGGTGAGCCGAACAATCAATGGCGCCGCGGGCATTGGGTTCAGCCGGTCACAGGGGGTCCCGGCGTCCACCTGTGTGCGGGAAAAGCCCGAAGGAATAGCTTTTGCCGTGCACCTGTGGGCGCGGGGCAACCGAACCAACCACCACGACGCAGCAGGAATCCCGTCCGCGCAGCGGGCCACCATCATCATGGGCGAGCCCATCTCCCAAGATGACCACAACGGCACCCTTCGGTGCCGGACACCAACATGAGCCAACAAGATGGGTGGACGTGTACCGAAGGGACACCGGACTAAGTCCAGGGCCAGGCAAGCGGCAAGCGGCAGCGGCAAGCGGCAGCGGCAAGCGGCAGCGGCAAGCGGCAGCGGCAAGCGGCAGCGGCAAGCGG